>JBAIXJ010000830.1:0-1625 GCA_037916645.1 Opitutales bacterium
GGGTCGACGCGGCCGGGGACTACATGTGCATCCATGCCGCTGGCGATACTCATATCCTCCGCGGCACGATGAAGGATCTGGAAGAGATCCTCGATCCGAAGCTGTTCCAGCGTGTTCACCGCTCCACGATCGTGAACCTGCGCCTCGTGAGGAGCCTGCGCGCGCACATGAACGGCGAGTACTTCCTCACACTCGAGGGTGGTCACGAGCTCAAGCTCTCACGTACCTATCGCGACAAGGTCGAGTTCTTTCTGAGCGGCTCGGCGCGCTAGCGCGGGCGAATCTCGAGCGGGCCGGAGGGTGTGAGACGGATCGGACGTCCACCTCGGCCGGCACGATTGTGAACTGGGTCACGAACGCCGCACGCGCCGCCTCGATGTGTGAGCTACCCCGACGCGGTGCAGCGGCCTGAATTGCTTAGATATGTCCATCTATGGAAGCCGCGTCCCGCCCGCCCCTGGAAGCCCTCCCGGACCTGCCGGTGGAAGAGCCGCTCGAGTCGGGCAAGCCGCGCCAGGAGTCCAGCGCAGCCAAGCACCCCGCCGCAGCGGCGCCCGCCGAGCCCGGTAAGGCCAGAGATCCCGAGCAAACGGGGCTGAATTTCCTCGACCCGGAAATGTTTCTGGCGCCTGGACAGGCCTCGACCGCCATACCGGTGGTGAACGCCACCGAGCAAAGTGCGAAAGCACCCGAGGGTCCCATCGAGCTGACACTCGAGGACCCGGTCGTAGATGATCTGCTGACGGCGCCGCCTCCGCCTGTGCCAGCAGCGCCCGCACCGCGGGCTGCCGCGGCGACCCCAGTGAAAGCGGAATCCGCGGCTGATTCGCCGGCGGCGCGTGCTGCGGCACGCGTGCCGATTGCAAAGACTGCATCATTGACCGCCGCGGCGACCAAGCTGGCCGCGGCGAGCGGCGGCGGACGATCGGCTGGCAAGACCCCCGCTGCGCGCACCGCGGACCGCGCGGGCACACCGGGCCAACAAAGCGCCTCGCAAAGCGAAACCGCGGAGAAAGCGGCGAGTCCGGCGAAGCCAACCTCGACTGCGAGCCGGTCGGACGGGGCGCCACCGAAGCTCGACGCGCCGAGCCTCGCCAGCTGGGCGAGCGCGCGCGCGGCCGCTGCGCCGAAGGTGCGTCCCGCCCAGGGATCCGCGGCAGGCACGCCGGCGACGCCCCACGCGGCAGCGGTCGCGAGGAGCGCCTCCTCTCGCACCTCCTCCGCACCCTCGGCTCCGGCCGTCCCGCCTGTCTCCCACCCTGCGGGCGCCGCGTCGACCCCATCCACGGCATCGCCGGGTACCGCGCCGCCCGCAACCAGCGCGTCAGCAGGCACTGCGCCGCCGGCCACCGCCGCGGTACCTCCTGCGCCGGCCATGGACCGCGATTTCATCGCGCGCAACCAAGTGGTCGAGCGCTACCTCTCCGGACGGCTGCCGCTCAAGGCGGCCACGGAGTTCGAACGTTTCTGCCGCGATCATCCCGAGCTGCTCGATCAGATCGGTCTGCCGGAGCGGGTGAACGCGGGCGTGCGATTGCTGGAGGCGAGCGGTAAGCCCGAGCCCTGGCAGGAAGCTCCACCTCCGGTCTGGCAAAAGCCGCAGGTGACCCTGGCGCTGGCGATTT
>JBAIXJ010000831.1:0-3683 GCA_037916645.1 Opitutales bacterium
CCTGCTTTCCGGGCGCGCCGAGAAAATCGGTGAACCGCGTGCGGCTGCCCTGCTGGGTGCCGATCGGCTCATACGTCTTCCCGTCCCACGAGCGATAGATGCGGTAGGCCAGCAGATCGGGCGCCGGGCTCGCCGCCCAGTTGATGTCACAGTGCCGCTCGAAGCCGCGCACGCCGATGGTGGCGGGCGCCGGCGGCGGCTCGCGATCGCCGGGATTCAGCGTGCGGATCTGGAAATCGTCCAGGTAGAGCGTGTGGTCCTGCCCGTCGTCGAGCCCCTGCATGAACGAGACGCTGGCGATGTCGGTCCGGTTGAACCGGCTCTCCGAGGTCTCGTTGTAGATCGGCGGGCGGAACGCCGCGAGCGGCAGCTTCATCAACACCCATTTCCCGGCCGGAATGCGGGCATCCCCGTCCACCAGCCGGATCGCCGTCGTGCCCGCGTCGGTCGTGTCCTGCAGGAAGACGAGCGGCGCGTTGGCCGGGGTGATTTCGGCGTCGGCCCAGCACCAGAAGGTGAGCGTGTCGCCCTCGAACTTGTAGGGCCGCGCGTAGCGCCGGTGGATTTCCGCCGTGATCCGCCAGTCGCCCCCCGACATGGATTTCCAGTGCAGCCGGAGGCTGTTCGGCGGGCTCACGAAATGGGCGGTTTCGACCGGGAACCGGCCGCCGCTCGTCTCCAGCGTGCTCGGCGCGACCAGATAGCTGTCGCTGGAGCTGTAGCCGCCGTCGGACAGGCTGTTGTCAAAGATGACGTGATGGTCGTACGGGACCTCGCCCCGGGCCGGAATTCCGGCAAGAGCGAGCGCCAGCAGGGGAAGGAAACGGCGAAGGAACATCATGCGCGGCGGGAGGGCTGGGACGGAAAGGGGAAGACGTCAGGATTGCGGCGCCACCGTGAAGCGCGCCGACTGCGGTCCGGCAAACAGGATGATCCCGCCCGGTTCGAGAATCCGCCGCCCGTCGGGATCGGGATACGAAAGGTCGCGTTCCGGATCGATTTCGAATCGGAACACGCGGCTGGAGCCGGCCGGGACGGCCGCCGCCTCGAAATGCTTCAGGTCGCGCAACGGCCGGGTGATGCCCGCCACCGGCTCGCGGATGAACCAGAACACCGTTTCCACGCCGTCGCGCTTCCCCGTGTTCGTGACCGTGACCTCCGCCGTCAGCTTCTGGCCCGGTGCCACGGTGTCCTGCGACAGACGGATCGGGCTGTAGTCAAACGTGGTGTAGCTCAACCCGTGGCCGAACTCGTACTGCGGCGTCGTGGGGATGTCCTGGTACTCGCCCTGGGTGCCCGTCCGGGCGCGCGGCCGCATGTTGTGGTAGATCGGAATCTGCCCGCCGGTGCGCGGCCAGGTGACGGCCAGCCGACCACTCGGATTCTTGCGCCCCAGCAACAGGTCCGCGACGGCCGCGCCGGCGCGGGTGCCCGGCTGCCAGACCGCGAAGATCGCCGCGACTTTGGGCTCCACGGTCGCCAGTTCGACCGGCCGCCCCGACACCAGCAGCAGGACGACGGGCTTGCCCGCCGCGGCCACGGCGAGCGCGAGTTCCTCCTGCCGGCCCGGCAGGCGCAGGGACGACCGCGACGCATTCTCCCCGCTCATCCCCGCCGATTCTCCCAGGCACAGCACGACGACGTCCGACGCGCGGGCGAGTGCCACCGCGGCGTCGAAGCCGTCGCGCCCGCCCCCGTCGAGCGCACAACCGGCCGCCACCTGCAGGTTCACCCCCGCCGGCAGGCGGGCGCGCAGCCCGGCCTCAATGCTCGTGACCTCGTCGGCCCGCCCCTGCTGCGACCAGGACCCGAGCAGCGCCGCCTGGTCGGCCGCGAGCGGGCCGATGAGGGCGATCCGCTGCACGCCCTTGCCGAGCGGCAGCACGCCGGTGTTCTTCAACAGCACGATGGAGCGCGCGGCAAACTCCTCCGCGAGCGCGCACTGCTCGGCGTTCGGCGCGGCACCGGTCAGGGCCGACGCTTCCACGAACGGATGGTCAAACAGGCCCCGCACGAACTTGACGTAGAGGATGCGGCGCACCGCCTCGTCGACCGCGGTGAGCGGCACGCGCCCGGCGGCGACGAGCGGGGCGAGATGCCGCCGGTACAGAAGGTCGACCATGTCCATATCGACCCCGGCGAGGAGCGCCTTTTGCGCGGCGTCGGCGTCGTCGGCCGCGTAGCCCTGCTGGATGAGCTGGACCACGGCGTTCCAGTCCGAGACGACGAAGCCCTTAAAACCCCACTGCGCCCGGAGGATCTCCGTCAGCGTATAATGGTTGGCGCTCGCCGGCACGCCGTTGATGTCGTCAAAGGCGCTCATCACCGTGAGGGCGCCGGCCCGCACGCCGGCTTCGAACGACGGCAGGTGCATCTCCCAGAGCCGCTGGGGCGCGATCTCAACCGAACTGTAGTCGCGCCCGCCCTCCGAGGCCCCGTAGCCCACGTAGTGCTTCAGGCACGCGGCGACGCCGCCCGGCTCCTCTTGGAAGCCGGTGACCGACGCCGCGGCATAGACCGCGCTCGCATAGGGCGACTCGCCAAAGGTCTCGGCGATCCGGCCCCACCGCGGATCGACGCAATGGTCCACCATGGGGGCGAAGGTCCAGTCGAGGCCGTCGGCGCGCGCGCGCTCCGCCGCGGAATGGCAGGCGCGCCGGAGGAGGTCCGGATCCCAGGCGCACGCCTCGGCCAGCGGAATCGGGAAGATCGTCCGGTAGCCGTGGATGACATCGGCGCCGAAGATCACCGGGATGCCGAGCCGGGTCTCGTCGACCGAGCGATGCTGCAGCGCGTTGCGCAGCTTCAGGTCGGCGGCCAGCATGATCGAGCCGTAGGTCGGACGGAGTTCGTCGGCGTGCAGCGCGATGTTGTTGGGGTTGGTGTCTTCGATCGCCACCTGGGTGAGCTGGTCGAGCTTTTCGTCGAGCGTCATGCGGGCGAGCAGATCGGCGACGCGTTGCTCGACCGGCAGGTCGGCGCGGCGATAGGGCGGGAGTTCGGCAGACATGGCGGAAGAGGCGGCCGACAGGCAGAGGAGGAGGGCCGGAAAAACAGGTCTCATGGGGCGGGTCACAGGTCGATCTCGATGGTGTTGGCGCTGGCGTGGAGCAGCGTGTTCAGTTCAATCCGCGGGACGGTCATGCCGCCCGGGCGGTACGGGTTGGATTCACGGCGGGCGGGGTCACAAGAGACCCCATTCACGGCCACGGCGCGAGGGGAAAAACCGTTTTTTTTCACCCGGTACCGGAGCGTCACGGGCCGCCCGCCCACGGTCGCCGTCGCCGTCAGACCGTCGAGCCGGCGCGGCAGCACGGGATCGAACACCACGTCGGCAAATGACTCGCGGATCCCCAGGAGGCGGCCGCGCACCAGATGCAGGAAGAGGCCGGGTCCGCTCGAGTACAGGCGCCAGCCGCCCCGCACCGCGACCCGGCCCTGGCGCAGGTCGGCCCAGCGCGCCGTCGCCTCGTACCGGTCGGCAAAATCGGGATCGGAACTCGAGAAATAGACGTTGGCCTGGCGCGGCGCCGCCTGGGGCACGGCCGCGGCCAGGCCGACGGGGTTGACCACCTGCAGGGCGGCCCACAGCCCCTCGGCGTCGCCGACCTTCGCCAGCGCCTCGGCGTAGCGCAGGTGGGCGTGGACATACTGCAGGCCGATTTCGCGGCCCACGTTGGCCG
>JBAIXJ010000832.1:0-3751 GCA_037916645.1 Opitutales bacterium
CGGGGCGGTTTTCCCCATTGCCGTCGGCGCGCTGGGCGCATCGACTTCCCCAACCCCGTTTCCCATGGCTCTCTACATTGGCATCGATTCCGGCACCCAGAGCACGAAGGCCGTGGTGCTCGACCTCGAAAAAAAGAAGGTGATCGCGGAGGCCCGCGCCGCGCACCAGCTCATCGGCGGCCTGCCCGTCGGACACATGGAGCAGCACCCGCAGGACTGGACGGCCGCGCTCGACACCGTGCTGCTCGAGGTGCTGGCCAAGGTCGACCGGCCGCGCGTGCGCGGCATCGGCGTCTCCGGCCAGCAGCACGGCTTTGTGCCGCTCGACGAGAAGGGCGCGGTCATCCGGCCGGCCAAGCTGTGGTGCGACACCAGCACGGTCGCCGAATGCGAGCTGCTGACGAAGAAGCTGGGCGGGGCCCGGGCGGTCATCCGCAAGGCCGGGCTGCTCTTCCTGCCCGGGTTCACCGCGCCCAAGATCCTCTGGCTGAAGCGCCACGAGCCCGCGAACTACCGCCGCCTGCGGCACGTGCTCCTGCCCCACGACTACCTGAACTTCTACCTCACCGGGAACTTCTTCATGGAGTTCGGCGACGCGTCCGGCACGGCGCTCATGGACGTGCGCCAGCGCGTCTGGTCGCGGGACGCGATCCGCGCGATCGACCCGAATCTGGCCGACTGGCTGCCGCCCCTCTCGGGCTCGCACCTCCCGGCCGGCATGCTGCGGCCCGACCTCGCCGCCAAGTACGGTCTCACGCACGACGTCGTGGTGAGCGCGGGCGGCGGCGACAACATGATGGGGGCCATCGGCACGGGCAACGTCACGCCCGGCGTGGTCACCGCGAGCTTCGGCACCAGCGGCACGATCTACGCCTACGCGGCGAAGCCGGTGGTCGACCCCGAGGGCGAGATCGCGGCGTTCTGCTCGTCGACCGGCGGCTGGCTGCCGCTGCTGTGCACCATGAACGTCACGACGGTGACTGAGCAGGTCCGCGCCTTGTTCGACTGGGATCACGCCAAGCTCGATGCCGGCGTCGCGGCCGCGCCGGCCGGCGCCGGCGGGCTGGTGCTGCTGCCGTATCTCGAGGGCGAGCGCACCCCGAACGTGCCGCTTGGCTCGGGCGTGCTCCTCGGCCTGAACCGCTCCACCTTCCGCCCCGGCCACCTGGCGCGCGCGGCGATGGAGGGCGCAACCATGGGCATGAACTACGGCCTGCGGCGGCTGGCCACGCTCGGCGTCAAGGCGAAGGAAATCCGCGTGACCGGCGGCGGCGCCAAGTCGCCCGTGTGGCGCCAGCTCATGGCCGACATTTTCGGCGTGCCCGTGGTGGGCATGATCGAGGACGAGGGCGCGGCGCTGGGCGGCGCCCTCCAGGCCGCGTGGTGCGGCGCGCGCCTCGACGGTGCGCCGGTCAAGATCAGCGAGTTGACGGCCGGCGTCGTCGCCGTGAACGAGTCGACCCGCTGCCAGCCCGACAAGGCGAACGTCGCGCGCTACCGGAAGCTTCAGGCGCTGCAGGACCGGCTGAGCCTGGCGCTGCGCGAGGTCTTCCCGGAGCAGCGAAAGCTGACCGGGGATTGAACCGGTCGGTGGCGATAGCGTTTCGATCCAGGCCGCTTGGAGGGCGAGCCTCCCGGCGAGCCGACATGAGTTTCCGGCTCGGCTGGAGCCTCGCCCTCCAGGATCTCGAATTCCCTCACCCAATTGGCCAACTTCCGGGTTGGCCGATTGCTGTCCGCACGGCACCCTGTTGACGATGCCAAACCGGACCCCTCCATTTTACGCTGCCGACCTGGCGTACGTCCATGACGCCGGGTTCCGGGCTTTCGCCGACCGCGCGGCGCCGGGCATCCTGGCGCGATTGCGGCGGAGCGAGCGCGGTCCGGCGCGGGTGGTCGAAATCGGCTGCGGCAGCGGCGCGCTGACCGCGCACCTGGTCCGGGCCGGGCACCCGGTAGTCGCTCTGGACATATCGCCGGCCATGATTCGGCTGGCCCGGCGGCGGGCACCGGCCGCCAAGTTCCGCGCGGGCTCGTACGCCACGCTGGCGCTGCCGGCCTGCGATGCGATCGTGGCGGTGGGCGAGTGCCTGAATTACATGGCCGGAACCAGCGTCCGCACCCACGAGGCCGCGCTGCGGCGCTTCTTCCGCCGGGCGGCCGGGGTCCTGCCGCCGGGCGGTCTGCTGCTGTTCGATTTGCTTGAGCCGGATCCGGCACGGCCGCGCCGGCGGAACGTGGAGAGGTGGGGCGACGACTGGGTGGTGCTGGTCGCGATCGGGGTGGACCGGACCCGCCGGGTGCTGACGCGGCGCATCACCACCATCCGCTCGATCGGGGGCCGGCAGCGGCTTTCCTTCGAAGTGCACCGCCAATGCCTCCTGCGGCGTCGCGATTTGGAGCGGATGCTGAATGCCGCGGGATTCAGGGTCCGCTTTCGCGCTGGCTACGGGCGGCGTCACCTGGAGCCCGGGCACGTGGTCGCGGAGGCGATCCGGGTCGGCGCCTAAAGGCGGCTGCGGCCGGACGATGGGCAGACTCCGGGCGCCGGCCCTGGTGCGATGTCAACGAATAGTTGACATCGGTCCGGGGGCGGAAGCCGCGACGACAAAGAGCCGAGCTGCCGGTGGGTTCTTCGTTCATCGGCCGCATGTCAACTGATAGTTGACATGGCGCTGAAGGCGGCGCCAGGCAGTGCGGGTGTTTCCAGGCTCTGTCACCCGATAGTTGGCAAACCATCCCCGGCGGGGCGGGCGCCGCGCGGGCGGTCGGTGGGGGATCCGGGCGGCAGGCGGATCAATCGCCGAAGATGGCGACGAGCGGCGGCTGCCCGGCGACGTGGCAGGCGCGGTACATGCCCGGCGTGTTGAAGGGCATGGCGACGTGGCCGTGGCGGTCGATCGCGATAAGCCCGCCCGTGCCGCCGAGCTTCGCCATCTGCCGCATCGCCTCCTGGGCGGCGGCGTCGAGCGGCAGGCCCTTGTATTCCATGAGCGTGGAGACGTTGTGGGCGAAGACGGTCCGGATGAAGTATTCGCCGTGGCCGGTGGCGGACAGCGCGCAGGTGGCGTTCTTCGCGTAGGTGCCGGCGCCGATGATCGGCGAGTCGCCGACGCGGCCGTACTGCTTGTTGGTCATCCCGCCCGTCGAGGTGCCGGCCGCGAGATCGCCGCGCTGGTCCAGGGCGGCGCAGCCCACCGTGCCGAACTTGTTGTCGTCGACCGTCGCGAACGTGACGCGCTCGGCGCCGGCGCGGGCCGCGGGACGCCTCTTCTTTTCCATCTGCCGCGCCAGCTCGAGCTGCTGTCGCCGCCGGGGGGTCTGAAAGTATTCGTTCGGGACGAACTCGTAGCCGAGCGTCTGGGCGAACGCCTCGGCGCCGTCGCCGATGAGCATGATGTGCGGCGTGCGCTCCAGCACGTGCCGGGCGAGGGCGATCGGATTGCGGATGTGCTGCACGCCGGCCACCGCGCCGGCGTCCTGCGTGCGCCCGTCCATGATGGAGGCGTCGAGCTCGCAGACGCCGTCGGCGTTCATCACCGCGCCGTGGCCGGCGTTGAACAGCGGCGAGTCCTCCATGACCTTGATCGCGGCGACCACCGCGTCGAGGCTCGCGCCCCCGGCCGCGAGCACGCCGTGGCCGGCGGCCAGCGCGGCCTGCAATCCGGCCCGGTATTCGGCCTCGAGCGCGGGCGAGAGCTCCGCGCGCAGAATGACGCCGGCCCCGCCGTGAATCACGAGGCCGAAGGGT
>JBAIXJ010000833.1:0-1799 GCA_037916645.1 Opitutales bacterium
CCTGCGGAAATACTGCGACCGCCGCCAGTGGATCACGACCAACTTCATGCACGATTTTGGCGCCGTGAATCCGGCGCTCTCCGGCCGGGACCTCGACATTATCACGTGGACGATCTACCCGGCGCACGGCAACCTCAACGAGGGCCCGCTGGGTTTCCGCCTCGGGAGCGCGGCCACGCTCTCGTTCGCCACGGACTTCCACCGCACGATCAACGGGCTGACGGGCATCATGGAGCTGCAGCCCGGGCAGGTGAACTGGGGCGAGGTCAACCCGCAGCCCTATCCGGGCGCGGTGCACCTGTGGCTGCTGCGGGCGTTCGCCGGCGGCGCGAAACTGGTCTGCACCTATCGTTATCGGGAGCCCCTTTTCGGCGCGGAGCTGTACCATTACGGGCTGGTTGGCAGCGACGGGGTGACTCCCACCACCGGCGGCGAGCAATACGCGCAGGCGGAACGGGAGATGATCCTGCTCCGCCAGCACCGGCGGCCCGACGCGGCCATGCCGGCCGCCTATGCCGCCCGCCGCACGGCCCTGCTCTACGACCGCGACAGCCGGTGGGACGTGGACAACCACAAGCAGAACGTCCGCTGGGACACGTATGCGCACCTGCTCAAGCAGTACCGGGCGCTCAAGCGAATCGGCGCGCCGGTGGATGTCATCCCGGAGGACAAGGATTTCAGCCGCTATCCGTTCCTGGTCGTGCCCGCGTGCCAGATCGTCGACGACGCGCTGGTGCAACGCTGGAAGACTTATGCCGAGAACGGCGGGCACCTGATCATCACCTGCCGCACGGGCCAGAAGGACCGCGACGGCCATCTCTGGGAGGGGCCGTGGGCGGAGCCGATCCTCGGCCTGATCGGCGCGAAGATCTCGTTCTACGACACGCTGCCCGCGCCGAATGTCGGCCGCGTGAAGGTCGGGGATTCGACGTATGACTGGGCTTCGTGGGGCGAAGTGCTCGCGCCGAACGAGGGCACGACGGCGTTGGCCCGCTACACCGACCAGTACTATGCGGGCGGCGTCGCGGCGGTGACGCGGAAGCTGGGGCGCGGCGACGTGACCTACATCGGCGTGGATTCGCTCAATGGCGACCTCGAGGCGGCGCTGATCCGCGGGGCGTTCCAGCGCGCGGGCGTGGCGGTTGAAGATTTCGCCGACGGATTCCTGGTGGACTGGCGCGACGGCTTCTGGGTGGCGACGAATTTCACGGAGAAGACGCAGACCGCGCCGATTCCGTCCGGAGCCTCCGTCCTGGTCGGCGCGCGCGATGTCCCCACCGCCGGCGTCGCCGTCTGGCAGGATTGAGTCGGCGCTGGTGTTTCACCGGTTCACTCAAACCGCCCGGCGCCGCGCCATTGCCGGCTGGCCGCTAGAGCGGCGATCAAGCGGGAGCGGTGAAGGCGGTGGCGGCAATTGGCGTCCCGTCGCGAATCGCTACGGCGCCCGGTCCGCCCCGCCGCCGGTCGCCTGCTCGAGCCATTCCGCGATCGCCGCAAGATGGAGTCCCATCCGCTCCTCGATGCCGTTCGGCTCCGCGAAACCCCGATGGGCGCAGTAATCGGCCACCGCTCGATCCAGATCCATAAGGTCCGGCATCGCATCGTCCGTGGGGGACGAGTCTGATGCGCCGGTGTCAGGAGCCCTTTGCCACGCCGAATACAGGCGCTGCAAGATGGCAAGGTAGCGATCGGCCGCGGCGACAAAGTCGGCGACGTTCTGCTGCGCCAGGTAGTCAGCGACCGTCCCGTCCCGGCCATAGATGCCTTGGGTTTGCGGGTGCGGCTCCAGGTGTGAAAAC
>JBAIXJ010000834.1:0-1828 GCA_037916645.1 Opitutales bacterium
GATCCCCGAGCCGTTCCTCGCCGCCCTGGGTTATCGCGACGACTCGCGCCTGAACCAGCCGAACTACGTCGATCCGGTGACGAACTCGCTGTTCATCGACATCGGTGGCGGCACGAGCGATCTGTGCCTCATCCAGGGCTACTTCCCGTCCCGGGAGGACCAGCTCAGCATCGCCTTTGCCGGCGACGCCGTCGACAAGATGATCCACGACGAAATCGACCGGCTCTACCCGGGCAACGGCCTCTCGCGCCACACCATCCGCGACATCAAGGAGGCCCACTCGTACGTCGGGGCGATCCGCAAGCCGACCGACGTGAAGGTGATCATGGGCGGCAAGGCGCACACGCTCGAGCTCGGCGAGACCATCGGCCGCGCGTGCAACGCCCTCCTCGACAAGTTCTATCCGGCGCTGACGGAGCTGATCACGCGGGCGTCGTCCGACTCGGTCGTGCAACTCCTGCAGAACATCATCATCACGGGCGGCGGCAGCCAGATCCGCGGAATCGACACGGTGCTGCAGAAGCGGCTTGAGGAGGACGGCTTCGAGGCGCCCAAGGTCCGCCTCGCCGGCCAGGACTACAAGCGCTACGTCGCCATCGGCGCGCTCAAGGCCGCCCGCGCCGCCCGCGACAACCAGTGGCAGTATGTGCTGAACTGAGCCGCGGGCATCCAGCTTCGCGACCCTTCACCTCCGCGCCAGCGCGGTCTCTGCGGTGAGGCTCCTCAGGCCGAATCGCGAAGGCGGCGCGCCCGCGCAGGAATCAAGAGCTGACCCGCTCCGGGTCGGCGCGGGGGTCCCCGCATTTTCCACCGGGCAATCGTCTGGCCTGTTCTGGAAAACGCGGGCGGGATTCGCAAATCGCGCCGCAGCGGCGATCTTGGATTCCGGCCCGCCGGCGGGAGCGCCCGTCGCTCCGGCATCGCCCTCCGCCGGGCCGCTCCGCTCTCCCTTCATGCATCCGCCGCGCCGTCCCCGCCTCGCCCGCCTGGCCTGCGCGCTCGCCCTCGCTGTCCGGGCCGCCGGGGCCGAGGCGCCGGTCGCCAATGCGGAGCCCGCGACGGTGCCGATCCGCCCGGATATCACCGTCGCCGCGGACGGCAGCGGGGATTGCTCAAACATCCAGGACGCGCTGAATCGACTGCCCCGCAACAATCACGAGCGCCGGATCATCTACATCAAGGACGGCACCTACCTCCAGAAGCTCCGCATCGACCCGGCCTGCGTCACCCTGCGCGGGGAGAGCCGGACCGGAACCCGCATCATCTTTGCGCAGGGCGCGGAGGCCTTTCGCCGCCGCCCGGACGCCATCGGCGTCGGCGTGGTCAACATCAACGGCGATGACTGCGTCCTCCAGAGCCTGACCGTCCAGAACACCCAGGGTGTGATCGGCGCCCACGCCTTCGCGATCAGCGACCACGCGGACCGGACCGTGATCACCGATTGCGACGTGCTCAGCCAGGGGAACGACACGCTCGCGCTCTCGCGCCCCGGCGGCGGCCGCTACTATCTCGCCCGGCTCAAGGTCGCCGGCTCGGCGGATTTCGTCTGCCCGCGGGGCTGGTGCTACATGGCGGACTGCAGCCTTTTTGAGGTCGACCCGCGGGCCGAAGCCGCCCTCTGGCACGACGGCAGCAAGAACCGCGACATGAAGTTTGTGTTGCGCAACTGCCGCCTCGACGGCGTGCCGGGCTGGCGTCTGGCCCGCCATCACTATGACGCCCAGTTCTACCTGCTCGACTGCGCGTTTTCCGACCGCATGCGCGATCTCGCTCCGCACCGCGTCATCTATCCCCTCGACAGCCGCGCGCCGACCCAGGAGGAGACCCA
>JBAIXJ010000835.1:0-1897 GCA_037916645.1 Opitutales bacterium
GCCGCTGTCGATGCTGTGTCCCGAGGGCGGCGCCTGGCCGATGAAGCTCGTGCCGCTGCAGGTGGGCGTGCTGCAGTTCCCGATCCCGTCCGCGGCGCGCTGCTTCAAGCTTGGCCAGGCCGTGCGCCGCGCCATCGAGAGCTATCCCGAGGATATCAAGGTCGCGCTGGTCGCCACCGGCGGCCTTTCCCACCAGGTGCACGGCGAGCGCGCCGGCTTCAACAACACCGAGTGGGACATGCGCTTTCTCGAGCTGTTCGAGAAGGATCCCGAGGCGCTGACGCAGATGACGCTCGCCGAATACGCGACGCTGGGCGGTGCCGAGGGGGCGGAGGTCATCATGTGGCTGGTGGCCCGCGGCGCTCTCTCCGGGGGTGTGCGCAAGGTGCATCAGACCTACTACCTGCCGTCGATGACCGGCATCGCCACCGCGATCTACGAGAACGAGGCGGCGCCGCTGCCCGCCGCCGCCGTCGAGGCGCATCGCGGGCGCATGGCGCGCGAGCTGCGGGGCGCCGAAAAGCTGGACGGCACCTATCTGTTCGACCTTGGCCGCAGCGTAAAGGGCTACCGGCTGAACGATTTCCTGCACCGCTTGATCGAGCCGGCCCACCGCGCCCGCTTCCTGGCCGATCCCGAAGCCGCCTTCGCCGAGGCCGAACTGACCGAGGAGGAGCGCGACCTGGTCCGCCGCCGCGACTGGCAGGGCATGATCCGCTACGGCGTGATCTTCTTCATGCTGGAGAAGCTTGGGGCCGTGATCGGCGTCTCCAACCTGCACATCTATGCCGCGATGCGCGGGCAGACGCTGGAGGAGTTCCAGAAGACCCGCAACGCGCCGGGCGCGCTCTACTCGGTCGCCGGCAAGGACGCCGGCAAGCTGGATTGGGACAAGAAGAAGCCGGCCGCGGAGTGAGGCCGCGGATCGGGCGTGTCGTCGGGATACAGGGAAGAAGTGGTTGGGGGACGTGGATTCGAACCACGATAAGCAGAGTCAGAGTCTGCTGTCCTACCGTTAGACGATCCCCCAACGGGGCCCGGTTCTCGCCCGGAGCGCGGGGGCTTTTAGCACCAAACCACTGAATTGTGTAGCGCTCTCTCCAGGCGGCCGCCGGCGGGCATCAGGGCCGGAAATATGCGCTTTCGCGACCGCTTCCCTATGTGGTTACATTCCCTGAACAAGCAAGCGCGGGCCTCGCGGATCCGTTAAACGGGCCGGCGCCTGCGACAGTTCGAGGCTTTACGTCGTGGTTCAGATCAGCACCAGCGCTGCCGGGGGACGCCAGGGCTCGCCGGCAGAGGATGGCGCGCCGGTTTTCGCGGCCCTCGACCTCGGCACCAACAATTGCCGGCTGCTCGTGGCGCGTCCGGCCGGCCAGTCGTTCCGGGTCATCGACGCGTTTTCCCGGGTCGTCCGGCTCGGCGACCGCCTGGCGCAGACCGGCGAGCTGGCCATGAACGCCATGGATCGTACGGTGGACGCGCTGCAGGTCTGCGCCGCCAAGCTGCGGCGGCGCGGGGTTACCGCGTTCCGTGGGGTCGCCACCGAAGCCTGCCGGCGGGCGCGCAACGGCGGCGCCTTCGTCGCCCGCGTGGCGGCCGAGACCGGCCTGTCGCTGGAGATCATCGAGGCCCAGGAAGAGGCGGTGCTGGCCCTGACCGGCTGCTCACCGCTGCTCAACCCGGCCGTGCCTTACGCGCTGCTCTTCGACATCGGCGGCGGCAGCACCGAGGTCACCTGGCTCCACTGCCGCGGCCTCGCACCCGGAGACGGGGCGAACGGCGCCGGCTCCTGGCAGGTGGTTGAGTCGATCTCCCTCGGCACCGGCGTGGTGGTGCTGTCGGAACGCCTGGGCCACGACCTCGTGACCCCCGAGGCCTATGAGGAACAGGTTGA
>JBAIXJ010000836.1:0-6226 GCA_037916645.1 Opitutales bacterium
TCGGCGGAAAGCGCCGTGCCGTAGAGGTGACCCTGGTTGCCGTTGCCGCGCTCGCGCGTGTCGAGCTTGAAGCCGGCCCGCTCGGCGGCGGGCCCCTGCGCGATGAAGCCGACGTTGACCGGGTCGATCACGTCGTAGCCGCGGTAGAACATGGGGCTGCGCTTCGCCGCCGGTTCCAGCAGTTCGCGCAGGTTGGGGACCGACCCGTTGTGCAGGTACGGCGCGCGCAGCCACAGGCCGTCGAGCGGCGCGGCGAGATACCCTTCGTTGCGCACCAGCGCCGGCCGCTGGTAGCCCTGGCGCCGGATCGCCGCGTTGACCGCGTCGGCCGCGGCCTGCGACCAGGTGGCCGACCGCTCGGGGTCGGTGCCGATTTCGGCGAGGGGAATCGTGTGGCCGCAGCGGTGGCCGGCGGGCTCGTGGCAATCGGCGCACTGCCGGTCGTAGATGGCCTTGCCCGCGGCGGCCAGGGCGGGCCGGATGGCGTGTTCGCCGGCGGGATAGGGCCAGGGCGGAGGCGGGAGCGCCTTCAGGAAATTGCCGAGGCGCGCGAGCGTTTGCTCATACGCCGCGTTGGGTTTGGGCCCGAAACCAAACGACGAATCGACGAAGACCGTGCGCAGGGCCGGCGTCTCGCCGCCCCAGTTGAAGAGCAGGCCGGGCCCCTGGCGGCGATCGAGTCGCCACAGCGAGCCGAAGTCGACCTGGCCGGTGGAATGGTCGTCCGGCAGGTGCGCCACGATGAATTTCGGGAGGTTGAACGAGTCGTCGCGGCCCGGTCCCCACTCGGGCCGCCCCTCGCGGTGGACCCAGGCGAACGATTGGCCCTGGGCGAGCAGGGCCTTGCGCGTCAGCGGAATGATCGCGAAGCGGTAGGCGAGCCGGTCGAACAGCGACAGGTGCACGTCGCGCGTGATCTCGGCCAGCAGCGTGGTGGCGTTGAAGCGCGGATCGGCCGCGGCCCGCGTCAGGAAATCGACGAGGCGCCCGACGTTGAGGGTGTTCGCCGGGGCGCCAACCACGATCGTCGGGCTCGGCTGCTGCGCGTCGACCCGGTAGGTCGCCGTGTGGCAGAGCGCACAGTTCTGGGTCACGCGCGGGAATCCCATCGTCTTCTTGGCAAAGCCGACCGGCATCTCCTGGCCCGGCTCCCAGACCACGCCCAGTGAGACATAACCGCCGGGCCCGGGCAGCAGATCGGGGAAGACGCGCGGCAGCACCTCCCAGATCCAATAGGGCAGACCGGTGGTGGCCTCGCCGCCGAAGGACCCGTACTTGAACCATTCCTCCTCGCTGGCGAACGCCGGCTGCGGCACGACCCGGAAGAATTTGTACCAGCCGACGCCGACGAGGATCAGGACCACCAAGGCCAGGATGGCGACCGTTTTGAGGTGTTTGCGTAGCATGGGGGAGAAGCGGAGGCTTGGCTGCGGAGGTGTCGCGCGGGTCGCCGCGGGTCAGAATGTCTTCAGGTATTCTACCAGGGCGTCCTTGTCGGAATCGGGCAGTTCGGTCCCGAAGGCCTTCCCCTCGTGGCCGTAATTGCCGTTGCCCGGCTGGGCCGTGTCGAAGAGGAACAGCCGGCGGCCGTTTTCCTCCGCGGCGTCGGTCACGAAGCCGACGTGCATCGGGTCATAAACGTCGTTGCCCCGGTAGAACGTGGCGGGCCGGCGCGCGGCGGGTTCCAGCAGGGCGCGGAGGTTCGGGACGGAGCCGTTGTGCAGGTAGGGTGCGCGCAGCCACAGTCCGTCCAGCGGCTGGTTGGCGTACCCGTCGGTCTTGCGGAAATGGCTGAACCGCTCCTCCGGATAGGCGGCGTACAGGAGGTTTTGGTTGACGCACAGCGCGTACGAGTAGGAGTCGAGCCGGTGGCGGTCGGTCCGGATCACGGCGATCGGTGTGACGTGGCCCACGTACTCGCCGGCGAAATCGCTGCCGCTGGCGCCGTGGCAGGAGGCGCAGTACTCCGCGTAGATCGGCTTGCCGCGGGCCGCGAGCGCGGCGTCGATCGGATAGGGGTAGGCCGGCGGCGCGGCGTCGAGGAGGAAGTCCGCCGTGCGCTTGAGCGAGGCGCGGTCGAGCGTGGGCGGCAGCGCGCCAGTGCCGAAGGCCGCGCTGCGGTTGCGCTCGTCCACGGACGTGTTGTTGCCGTCCCAGTGCAGCTGCATGCCGCGGCGGAGGCGCTGGTGCCAGACCGAGGGAAAGTCGCACAGGCCGATCCATTCCTCCTCCGGCAGGTCGTCCATGCGGAAATTGAGCAGCACCTTCGGCGGGTTGAAGGTGTCGAACCGGCCGGGCCCGGCGGCGGGCTCGCGATCGAGGAACGCGAAGCGCTGCCGGATCATCAGCAGCCGGTCACGCATCAGGCTGACGCCGACGTAGCGCAGCAGCACGCGGTTGAGGGCATCGTCCGTCCCCATCCGGGCGATCAGCGGGACGATGCGGTCGCCGGTGAAATTCTCGTCCAGCGCGCAGGCGGAGAGGAAGCGCGTGAACCCCTCCAGGTCGATCGTGTTGGCGGGCATCCCCACGATGAGGCGCGGCGGACTCGACGGCGTGTCCCGCACCGCCCCGACGTGGCAGATCGCGCAGTTGAGGAACACGCGGTCGATCCCCATGACGTTGCGTTTGGAGACGCCGACCGGGAGGTCGTGGCCGGGCTCGAAGATGAAGCCGAGCGACTGCAGGCCGGGGCCGGGGAGGTATTGCGGAAAAAGCTCGGGCAGCGCCTTCCAGATCGAGTAGGGGATGCCGGAGGCGCGCTCGCCGCCGGTGGAGCCGTACTTGAAGTGATCGTCGATGGCGGCATAGGTCACCGGCTGGTCCCGGGTGAACCGCCGGACGGCCCACACCACCAGCAGCAGGAGCACGACGCCGGCGAGGAGGGCGAGGCGGCGGCACCACCGGGGGCGGCCGGGATCGGGGGCGTTTTCAGAGGGCAGGGGCGGACGGGGCGGCGGCGGGGTGACCCGGTCGGGGATGCCGGGCCTCCCCCGGTCAGGCGGGGAATGTCAGGGCAAAGTCGATCAGGCGCGTCTTGCCCCACCAGACCTTGCCGAGGTAAAGGCGGCTGGCGGGTTCGATCAGGCGGATCTCGTCGCGCAGCTTGCGCCCGATGAGGGAGGTCTTCGAATAATCGAGCACGATGCACTTCTTCCCGTCGAGCCAGCTGGCGTCGTAGTAGACGCGGGCCACGACCGCCTCGACCCCGACGGCCGTGAGTTTGTTGACCAGCGTGGCGCCATCGCCGTCCGGGTTGGGGGTGAAGATCTTGCCCTGCCACGCCAGGTCGTGGACGAAGCGGGCGATCAGGCGGGTCCAAAAGGTGCCCGGCCAGACGATGGCCTCGCCGGCCGCGTCGCCCTGCGGAATCGGCCCGGGCTCATGGGCGCTGAAGATCTGGTCGAGGTCGGCCTGGGTTTTGCCCAGCAGATCGCTGAAGTTCATGATGTGGTGATGGGATGGTGGGGGAGTTGGGGGCGAACGGTGCCGACCGCGCCGCAAGGCGGCCCGGCCGGCGGGTTCAAAGGGTCTTCAGGAATTCGATCAGCGCGCGTTTGTCGGGATCGCCCAGGTCCGCCCCGAAGGTGTGGCCGCGATCGGCCACGAGGTCGGTGCACTTGTTGACGGCGAACAGGGCCGGCGCGACCTCGGCGCGCAGGAGAGCGTCGGCGGCCATGGGCTCCAGGTGCCGGTCCCGGATTTCCCCGTAGGCCCGCCGCAGCTTCAGGCAGAGCGCGGCCAGGTCCGCCGGCGGGGCGTCGGGGTCGAGGTTCGCCACGAGATTGATGGGGGTGCCGGCGGGAATGGGTCCGAGGTGCAGGACGCCCTCTGCGTCAGTGGCCGGCTGGAGCAGGTGGCGTAGCGCCCGGGGCATGGTGTCAGTGCGGACGTCAAGGGTGGATTCGTGCGCGGTGCGCCAGATCGAGGCGGGGCCGAGGCGTTTCTCGGGCCAGAGCAGCTCTTCCACGGCGTCGCTGAATGCCGCCATGCGTCCGGCGACCGAGGGGTCGCCCGTGTAGGTTCCGAGGGCGTTGTTGTGGAAGAACGGCGCGGAGGACCAAAGGGCGAGCAGCGACGGCGGGCGATAGTAGCCGGGACCTCCCGCCGGCGCCGGAAATGGCTGCGTCTGCCCGGTGTACGGATTGTACACCGTGATGGTACCGACGGACGGCAGGGCCTTGTAGCTGTCCGACGAGAAGTTCTGCCAGATGTGACCGGCCTCGGCGTTCGTGGCCAAGGCGCGGTCGGCGTTGGTGCCGATGCGCGTGACGGGATAACGCTGTTCGTTGGAGAAAAAGTTGTCCTGGCAGAAATCGTCGCGCGAGGCGGCCTCCTGGAACCACGCCTTCGCATTCGCGCCCGGCGGCGGCTGCTTGCTCGAGTGACAGCCGGCGCATCGCTCGGCAAACACGAGCCGCCCGCGGTTCAGCAGGTCCCGGTCTTGGGTGAGAAAGGCGCGGCCGCCCGGCGCGTCCGCGAGATGTGGTGACGGGAGGCGGGCGAGGAAATCGGCGACGTGCGCGACCTTGTTCTCGGTGGCGCGCCAGTAGACCGAGTTCTGGTCGGCGAGGGAGATGCTGAACGGTTTCTGTGGCGTGAGTCCGATCAGGACGTCGTGCTGCTGCAGTGAGTGCTGCGAGAACAGTCCGATGCTGACATAGACGCGCAGCAGGGCGCCTGCGACGCCGACCGAATCGGCGCCGTCCTTGAGCACCCGCGGCACCGCGGTGATCGGCCGCGCGCCCGGCAGCAGCAGCGATTCTCCCGAGAGCCGTTCCTCGTGGGCCTCGCCCAGACGCGCGCGCAGTCCGAAAAGGGCGTTGATGGCGCTGGGATTGTTGATGTGGTCGGTCGCGATGCGCGAGGTGTCCGAGGTGCCGGGCGGCTGCGCCTCGAGCATTTCCTGGAAAAAGCCGCCGCGGCGGGCGTTGGGCGCGAAGACCCGGCCCTCGCGCAGGTACTGGTTGCCGATCGCGGACGAGAGGTTTTCCCACCGGGGTTGCTCCGGATCGGCGGGCGGATGGACCGGATCGAACGCGACATGACAGGCCGCGCAGGAGATGCCGACCCGGTACGGGCGCACCAGGGTCGGTTGGGAGGCGTAGCCGGGGTCATGGTAGAACCGCTCAGGATCCCAGCGGGCGCGGGCCACCGCATCGAAGTCGGGGTTGGAAAACAGACGGAAGCCGATGATCCCGGTGGCCCGCCCGTAGACCGCCGGGTCCACCCCCGCCGGCTCGGGAGAGACGGGCTCGTCGATCCAGAGGCCGAAGGCGTCCGGCTTCTCCGCCCGCCGGTAGCCCGGCTCGTTGATGAGGCCCAGGTGCCGGAAGCGGTTCGGGCGGTGGCGCGAATCGATGGTCTGGAGCAGGTCGATCAGGCCGTGGCTCTCCCGCGCCATGCGGTCCCAGAACTGTTCGTCGCCGGCGCACCAGAGCAGCCAGGTGTTGCGGCCCTTGATCTCCCCGTCGGTCAGCCCGATGCCGCCATCCATCGCCGCGGTGAAGTTGACCCCGAGTTCGGGGAAATCCTCCAGCCGGCGGCCGCCGGCATCGTCGACCGGCGCCGCGCCGTGGCGGAGCTTGCAGCCCGCCGCGGTGAGCAGAGTCACGGTGCAGCTGATGGTGAGGCGGCGACCGAGCACCGAATTCATGACTCCGGCGTTTCCATCGGTTGGGGTGGCAGGGCAAGTCATCCCGCCGGTCCAAGGTCGGCGGGGGGGAGGAAAGTGCTGGGCCGTACCTAATGCGCTTTTGGGCGGTTCGCAACGTGCCGCGGCGTATCGGGCGCGCTCGCGGCCGGCTCCGCCCTGGACCGCCGCCGGGGAGGTTGGGCCCACGCCGCCGGTCCGGTCCCGAGGGGGGCTGGAGGCCGGCGAAAGGCCAGATCTCGTTTCTCCTTTGGCGGGAAATCGCTAGACTGCCCCTCATGAAGCTGCGTCGGCTCGGGTCAACCTTGGTCGGGATCGGATGGCGGTCGGGGCTGGCGCTAGTGCCGTTGGCCGTTTCGCTGCTGGGTGCCGAGGCGACGCGGGGGCGGGAGAGCTTCGATGCCGGCTGGCGGTTCCTCAAGGCCGACGCCGCCGGGGCGGAGCAGCCGGCGTTCGACGATGCGGGGTGGCGCAAGCTCGACCTGCCGCACGACTGGAGCATCGAGGGCCCGTACGATCAAAAGGCCCCGACCGGAGGCTCGGGCGGCTTCCTGCCCGCGGGCATCGGCTGGT
>JBAIXJ010000837.1:0-2812 GCA_037916645.1 Opitutales bacterium
GGCATCATGCTCACGATCGCGCTGATCGGCGTGCCGGCGGTGTTGGCCTACAGCGCCAGCATCTACTGGATCTTCCGCGGCAAGGTGAAGCTGGACCAGATGAGCTATTGAAGGGCCGGCGCGACCGAAGCCAGTGGACGGCGGCGCGCGGCAACAAATGACGGAAACCGCCCACCCTCCCTCCATGTCCGATCAACGCACGCCCCTGACGGCCGCCGCCCATCCCGACCATCGCGGGCTGACCGCGGCCGAGGCGGGGGCGCGGCTCAAGCAGTTCGGCCCCAATGCGGTGATGGAGGAGAAGACCCACCCACTGCGTCAATTCCTGCAGCGGTTCTGGGCGCCCATTCCGTGGCTCCTCGAAGCCACCATCATCATCCAGCTCTTTCTCCGCGAGCGGGTGGAGGCGGCCGTGATCGGCGGCCTGCTCATCCTGAACGCGACGGTGAGCCTGCTGCAGGAAGGGCGCGCGCAGAAGGCGCTGGCCCTCCTGCGCCAGCAGCTGCATGTGACTGCCCGGGTGCGCCGCGACGGCGCCTGGATCACCCTGCCCGCCGAAGATCTGGTGCCCGGCGACGTCATCCACCTGCGGCAGGGCGGCATCGCCCCCGCGGACGTGCGCGTGGACGAAGGGTCGCTGCTGGCGGACCAGTCCGCGCTGACGGGCGAGTCCGCGGCGGTGCCGGTGGAGCCGGGCAAGACCGCCTACGCCGGATCGATGATCCGCGGGGGTGAGGCCACCGGCGAAATCACCGCCACCGGGACGCACACCTTTTTCGGCAAGACCGCCGAGCTGGTCCGCACCGCCGGGTCGGCCAACCGGCAGGAACACGAGATCGTGGGCGTCGTCCGGAACCTGTTCGTAGTGAATGCGGGCATGGTGGTGATCGTGACGGGTTACGCGCACTACGCGGGGATGTCGCTCGCGCAGGTTCTGCCGCTGCTGCTGGCCATCCTGCTCGCCTCGATCCCCGTCGCCCTGCCCGCCACCTTCACGTTCGCGGCGGCGCTGGGATCGCTGGAGCTGTCCCGCCGCGGCGTTCTGATCACGCGCCTCAGCGCCCTGCATGACCTGGCATCGATGACGGTGCTGTGCAGCGACAAAACCGGGACGCTGACCCGCAACGAGGCCGCGGTGAAAGCGACCTGGGTCGCGCCGGGCGTTTCGGAGGACGATCTGGTGCGCGCCGCCGCGCTCGCGAGCGACCCGGCCGGGCAGGATCCGGTCGACGGTGCCATCGTGAAGGCCGCCGCCGACCGGGGCTGGCGTGAGGGCGAGAGCGAACGCCTCGGCTTCAAGCCCTTCGACCCGGCCACGAAACGGGCCGAGGCGGTGTACCGCGGGGAACCGCGCCCGCGCCGGTATGTGAAGGGCGCGCCCGCGGTGGTGGCGAAGCTGGGTGGCGCGGGGGAGTCCGTCTGGCAGCCGCCGGCCGAGGCCATGGCCGCGCGCGGGCAGCGGGTGCTCGCCGTGGCCGTCGGCGACGAGCAGGCGGTGCGGTTTGCCGGCCTGCTGGGTCTGGAGGACGCGGTGCGCGCCGATTCGAAAGCCGTGGTATCCGCGATCCGCGCCGCCGGCGTCCGCACGGTGATGGTGACGGGCGACAACGCGCTCACCGCGCGTGACGTGGCCGGCCAGGTGGGGATTCCCGGGGAAGTGTGCCCGTCCGAGACTCTGCACGGCGAGCTCGGCGGCGACGCCCTCGAGTGCGGCGTGTTTGCCGGGGTGTTCCCGGCCGACAAAATCAAGCTGGTCCGCGCCTTTCAGCGGCGCGGGGCGGTGGTCGGCATGAGCGGGGACGGCGTCAACGACGCGCCGGCGCTGCGCCAGGCGGAGGCGGGGGTGGCGGTGGCCAACGCGACCGACGTGGCGAAGGCCGCCGCCGCCATGGTGCTGACCACCCCGGGCCTCGGCGGCGTGGTGCCCGCCATCGAAACGAGCCGGCGCGTCTTCCAGCGCATCATCACCTACACCCTCGCCATGCTGGTGAAGAAGATCGAAATGATGGCGCTGCTGGTCATCGGGTTTCTGGTGACCCGCCACACGCCGCTCACGCCGCTGCTGATGGTGCTGATCCTGTTCCTCAACGACTTTCTCACCATGTCCATTTCGACGGACCGGATGGCCTTTTCGCTCCGTCCAAACCGTTGGAACACGCGCGGCATCCTGGTGGTGTCGGTCGCGCTCGCTGCGTGCAAGCTGGTGTTTTCGCTCGGCGTTTTTCTGTACGGGCACTATGCGCTCCACTTTGATCCGCGGCCCCTGCAGACGCTGACCTTTGCCACGCTGATCATCAGTTCGCAGGCCGGGGTTTACCTGCTGCGCGAACGCGGGCACTTCTGGAACACACGGCCGGGCCGGTACCTCGTGGCCAGTTCGGTGGCCGGCCTGGGGGTCACCTTCCTCCTTGCGCTCGGCGGCATCCTCATGCCGCCGATCCGCCCCGCGATACTGTTCGGCGTCGCCGGCGTGGGGCTGGTCTATTTTGCCGCCTTGGACTGGGTGAAATTCAGATTGTTCGCCCGGCTGAATCTGCGTTGAGGCGCCCCACCGTCGCCCGCCAGATTCCGGGAGCCGCTGTCTTGTCTTCGCAATCCGGTGGCGGGTGCGGGCGCCGGCCGCCTCCGGATTGTTCGCGGCCAGATGACCTTTGACCGCGTGAGCTATTGACCGGCTTTCGATATCCGCCGGGAGCCGGCCTGGTCCGGGGTATCCGCGGGCCCGACCGTCGAGAATGCCTGTTGAACCGCTTGGATGGCGTCTTGCTCATCGATACCCCGGGCCTCGATGACGAGCGCGGTGCCCATCGTG
>JBAIXJ010000838.1:0-4777 GCA_037916645.1 Opitutales bacterium
GCTGGCGCCTCGCGCCGGCCTACGACCTGGTCTACACCGCTCCGGCGCGGTTCCCGCGCCACGCGATGCCGCTGGCGGGCAACGCGGTGACTCCGGGCGTGGCCGAATTGCTGCGCCTGGCCGACGAGGCCGAGGTCCCGGCGCGTACGGCCGGGGAGGTGATCGAGCAGGTCCGCGCGGCCATCGCGCGCTGGCCCGAGTTCGCCCAGCAGGCCGGCATTCCCGCGGGGCAGGCCCGCGAGATCGAGGCGGATCTGCCGGGCCGCAGCTGGGCCGGCCCCGCGCCGCGGCCGGTCGCGCCCCCGGCCAAAACCGGCAGGCCGAAGACGGATGGCCCGGCCCCATCGTAGGGGCGGGGACTTGCAGCGCCCGTCAGCCATGCGCGAGCGTTTTGTCAGCGAACCGCTGATCCCGGATCCCGCCGCCATCGACGCGGCGGGGATGGCCGCCGGGGTGCCGGGGCTGCCGCGGCGCTTTACATGGGACGGACGTGTGCACGAGGTCGCGCGGGTGCTCGCGCAGTGGCGCGAGGCCGGTCCGGAACGCGGGCGGCGCGGTCCCACGGCCGACCAGTACCTGCGCCGGCATTGGTGGCACCTGGCCACCACGGAGGGCCTCGAGCTGAAGATCTACTGCGAGCGCCATCCGCGCCAGCCGCAGCGCTGGTGGGTGTACAGCGTGGCGGCTTCGGGCGGCGAAAGATGACGCGGCGGCCCGGACGGGTTACTGCTTGGGGAGCGGCACCGACGGACGCGGCGGCGTGGTCTCGGCCTTGATCACCACCTGGAACGTCCCGCCCGAGGGCGGGGCCGCGAGGCGCAGCGCCCAACCGCCCTTCGCGGCCCGTGTGAGCACCGCCCAGACCTGGCTGCCGGTCAGCGGGGTCGCCTCGGGCGCCGGGCGGGCGGCGACATAATCCGCGAATGCGTCCGGGGGCAGCACTAAGGCGCGGACGGCGTCGAGCACCGCGGGCACGCCCGGATCCATGGGCGGCAGGTCACGCCGCCGCCATTTGAAGTAGCCGGGTGGGGCGGTCGGCGGCACCTCCCAGCGGAGCGCCACCGCCGTGCCGCCGGCCTCGACGAAAAACCAGGCCACCAGATCCGCGGAATACGTGACCGTCCAGCGCCCAGAGGCAAGATCGACACCGGCCTTCCTGCCGGCGTCGCCGGGGGTCAGCGCGGTGGGCACCGACGGATCGGAAGCCGCTGTGGCGTCGCCGAACAACGGCCAGGCGAGTAGACAGAACAGGACGACGATCGTGCGTTTCATGAGAATCAACCTCCCTCGATTCGGCGCCGGATCACGCCGTAGGCCAGCGCGCCGTGCGCCGCCGCCGCGGCGAGGCCCAGCCACCAATGGCTCAGCAGGCCGACCCCCCAACCCGTGGCGATCGCCGCCAGCGCATGCGATTCGGGCGGCAGTCGCTTCGGAGCACCCTGCGGAGTCTCGCGGGTGACCCGCCCGCGAAGGAGGTCGTGCCCGAACACTGTCGCCGAGGTCGCCGCGCCGACCGTGATCAGACTGGTGCCGGCCCAAAGGGAGAGCGATGGCATGGAGATGATCGTCAGCGGGCCTCGGGTCGTTCGACCTGAATGCCGGCGCGTTGGGCGTGCTGCAGGACCGTTTCGAGTTCGAACGGATACTGCCGTTTGGCCCCGCCGGGATCGCCGTAATACGGGATGACCACAAGATGGGAACCGCGCGGCATGGCCTCGATGCGCCGGCGGACCTCGGTGAAGCCACTGGCGCCGACGCCGATCTCCTCGCCGTCGAACAGAAAGCGGGCGGTGGCCGGGTCGCCGGTGCCGTCGTAGCCCCGCCAGTCGATCCGGTGAAAGACGTGCTCGTTCGCCGGGTCCACCGGCGGGGACGGCGGAGGCGGTTCCGGCAAGGGCAGGATGACCCGCAGAGTCTGCACCGGAAGCGGGGCCGCGCCGGGCTCGAGCGACTGTTTCAAAACCGCGGATTCGATCACCCCCGACGCCGTCGCGGCGTCCCACCCCGCAGTGGGAACGTAGGTTTCGACCCCCGTGGTCGCGGTCGCCGGCAGGAGAACCTCCCCCATCCAGTCGCGGCCGGGCGCCACCGTGGCGAATTCGATCACGACTTCGTGGGCGCGCTCCCGGCGGGTGTCGATCGGCAGCGGGATGGCCCGCGCGGCGCCCGGCGGCAGCAGGCCTTTCTCGACGGTGAGCGAGTCGGGCGCCCCGGGATCCTCGCGGAATTCGATCGCCCCGTCATCGCGCCGGGTCACACGGCCGTTGCGCGTCGACAGCCAGGGCCAGCTGGCGGGAGGGCGGTCGGCCCACCGCACGCTGCGCAGCACGAAAGCCTGCAGCGGCATCGCCACGCCGGCGGCACCCGCGAGCGGGGTCGTGTTGCGGATCAGGACCGAGATGTCCGCACCGGGCGCCCCTTCCGATCCGAAGCGCCCGTGGCCGTCGACCACGGTGACATCGAGGGGGAAACGAGGCGGAGCTTTGGGCGCCTCGGCGGCGCCAAGGCCGCAAACGATCAGGCACACGAGGAGGATGGCCGCCGGGAGGTGCCGCCGGGGACAGCGGGACAGGGAAAAGTTCATGGGGTCTCCAGGGGAAGGTCTTGCAGCGCGACGGTGCGCGGTGGTGGCTCGCAGCCGTCCGTGTGCGGGGCCGCCGACGCGGTCATCGCGATGGCCGGCATTTCGTGCATCATCTGGTAATGCTCGCCTTTCATCACCATCGGAGTCGCCGTTTCCCGGAATCTCACGGCTTCATCACCCCGCGCGCCTTGCAGGTTTCCACCAGGTCGGCGATGCCCGAGAGGTAGACGGAGGCGCGCACGACGCCCTGCGCCGTGTGCAGGCGCCACCACTGCATCGCGCCGGAAAAGTCGACCGCGCGCACCTCGGACCAGGGAATGGTGCGCGTCCGCCGCCACGGGGACCGGGAGGTGAGCCCCTGGTCGCCGGTCGTGATCCGCACGAACGTCGCCTCGAGCACGATCGGCAGGCCCAACAGCGCGAACAAGGCGGTCAGCAGCAGCACCGCCGGCCGGTCCGCCCGGGCGACAAAGAACACCAGCGTCGCGCAGCCGAGGACGATGCCGATCGCGCCCCAGCCGATGAGCTTGAAGGCCAGTCCGTATTCGAGGATCCGGACACCGCCCTCGACGCGGGCGTGCGGGCGCACCGTCCGGAGCAGGAGGCCCAGGACGAGCGGCACGATTGCGATGCTGGCGATCACGCCCCAGTTGGCGGAGAAGTCATTCATGATGGCGACGGGTCTTGGCTCGGTCGGGCGCCGCCATCAGCGGGGGCGGGTTTGCGCCAGATTCAGGGCGTGGAACTGGGCGTCGAGCGCGTCCTTGAGCTGCCGCAGGTTCCCGTTGAAGCCTTTCGGATCCTTGAGCAGGAGCTCCAGGTCCCGGATCTGCCGGTCGCTGATCGAGGCGTCGAATGGCTTCAGACCTTGGAGGGCCGTGAACGCCTCCTGCAATTTGGGCGACAGGGTGCCGACGTCGAGGCCTTGGGCGGCAAGCCCGGCGCGGACCTCGTTGAGCTTGTCGATGGCCTTGTTCATCTGGGCCATCGCCTCGAGCTTGTCGCCGTCGGGGTAAAGGGCGCTCTTGAGCCGCAGGTAGGCATCGGCCTTTTCGTTGTACATCATCCCGAAGGCCTGCGCGTCCTTGAGGACCGCCTGCCCGGCAGTGACCTTCTCGATGTTCTTCGCGATCTGCACGGGTTCCGTCGTCCAGATCGTTCCCCCGGTCGTGGGGTCGATGCGGGCGACCCAGGCGCGATTCTGGTCCGAGAAATCGGGACTGGCCTCGGGATGATAGCGATCGGTGGCGAGCTGCTGGTGCAGCTCATGCCACTTGTCCTTCATCGCCTCGTCGAGCTCGGCCCCGTGCAGCTTCCGCCAGGCGGCGAGATCGTCGGGCGAGGCCATCGCCCGCAGCTTGTCCGGCGTGTAGCCGCTGACGTCGGCGAACTTCTCGACCGAGTACTTCTCCCAGTATTTGCGCGGGATCTCGGCCCAGGCGCCGTCGGGCTGCGGCTGGTCGGACAGCTTGTAGAGCAGCCGGTAGTCGCGATCGGTGTTGACTCCGCCCGGCGCGCCGCCGGGGGTGCGGAAATCGTGGACCTTGATTTCGCGGCCCTCCCACGGCACGGGCCGCGACTTTTCACCGGTCGAATAGACACCGCCGGGCTTTGAAGGATCGAGGCGTTCGTCGACGGTCTTCAATTCCCGCACCTGTTGCACGAGCGCGTCGTCGTGCAGTTTGTTGATGGCTTCCTCCGCCGCGGAAAAGGCTTTCTGCACCTCGTCCGGCGCGCTCTTGAGCGCCCGCATGGCGCGGGGATTCGCCTTCAGGTCCATGACCTGGTCGACGGTGAGCGGTTTCTTGGCCTTCACGGTGGCCTCGATGTCCTGCAGGGCGGGGACGTTCTTCCCAGCCTGGTCCCAGCGGGCCTGCGTCGCCTCGTCCCGCGGTTTGGGCGCGTTTTCGGCCGCGGGCGGTTTCGCCGGTTCGGCGGGAGTCTCACGCGGTCCCGCCGCAGGGGGCTCGCGGCCGGCCTCGGGCGGCAGGGCGACGGTTTCGTCCTTCGCGCCGACCGGGCGCGCCGCGTGGTCCGCCAGGGTGGGCGCGTCCGGATTGCTGACGCGCGGGTGGGCCTCGGCCGCCGCCTCGGGGGGAATGATCTCCGTCTTGGCGGACTCGATGCGATTGATGAATTCTGGCGGCGTCTCCTCGCCCATATATCCACGGATGGCCTGGGCGCGCTTGGCCG
>JBAIXJ010000839.1:0-3795 GCA_037916645.1 Opitutales bacterium
CGTGCCCTGGTTCTGGCCCAGCAGCGTGCGCTGGCCGGGCGCGTCGAGCTCATACACGTAAGCCACGACCTCGACCGGCGAGGAGACCTGGTAGTAGAGCGGTTGCTCGGGCGAGACGGACACGTCCTGGGTGGCGTTGACGTTCAGGTTCTGCGGGCCGTAGTCCGAGCGCACCTGGGTGTTGCTGAGTTGGATCTGGTAGGTCACCGGATAGGTGACTCGGGGCAGGCTCGTGGACGTGCAGCCTGCGGCCGCGAGGGCCAGGGCGACGAGCCCGAGGCATGATGGGACCTTGGTCTTCATGGATGATGAATCTCCTTGGTGGTCGGATCTCCCGGATCCCGCGACATGACCGGTCCCTCCCGGCGTCTTCCGGGCGCGATCCCTGTTGATGGGCCCGTTGGACCGGAATCGACCGGCGGGGTTCGCCGATTTCCTCGGGACCAGCGGAAACCCTGGAGGCAATCACCGGGCTTCGTGCCAACCCGTGCGATCGGGTCGCAATCCGGTCAAGAAGCCGTCGGGGCGTGCCGCCGAAGCGCGTCGAGGCTCCAATCGCCGCCGCCCTGGGCCGCAAAATGGAGAAAGATGAAACAGAGCAGGATGGCCGGCATGCCCTGATTGACCGCCGGCCACGGACTGTGAGGCGCGTGAAACTGCCAGTAGGCGACCGCCATTGTTCCCGAAAGGACAAAGGCCACCGGCCGGGTGAAGAGGCCGAGCACCATCGCAATTCCGCCGAAGAACTCGAGGATGCCGCCGATGCCGATTTCCGACAGGAGGGACAGGTGATGCCCCGGCGCCTGGCCCGGCATGCCGCCGAACCAGCCGAACAGGATCAGGCCGCCGGTCTGGATGAACAGGAGACCCGCCACGACCCGGAGCAGGAAGTGGGTGACGGCGACGGCACGATTCAGGTTCATGAGGATTCGCTTGCGACAGGGACGGACGCCGTGTCCGGCACCATGAACCCCGGCGGGTGGTTTTTGTTCCAGCGCGGTTGCCTAGTCGCCATCGGTATGCGAACGGCCGCGGGCGGGCCGGCGGCCTCTACTTGACCGGGGCCGAATCGAGGAAGTCCTCGATCATCGGAACCAGCGAGTCGGT
Source organism: Opitutales bacterium (assembly GCA_037916645.1). Taxonomy (GTDB): domain Bacteria; phylum Verrucomicrobiota; class Verrucomicrobiia; order Opitutales; family Opitutaceae; genus Fen-1467. The sequence goes on from JBAIXJ010000839.1 coordinate 1,108, forward strand.
CCGGGCCATCACTGCCATGTGATCGGTGTCGGGGAGGATGGCGAGCCGGGCGTGCGGCAAGAGGCGGAAAAGGGCGGCGGCGTGCTCCGGCCGCACCACGTCGGCATCTCCGGCCATCACCAGCGCCGGCGCAGCGATGGCGCGGATCGAATCCTCCGGGATGTCGCGGAAATCGCGCATGCGCCGGACGGCCTTCTCGAAGAACATCGGCAGGTTTTCCGGGTGAGGAGCCGCCTGAAGATAGGCGTCCTGCAGCTCCCGCGGCATGTCCGGCAGTTGCGCGTTCCGGAAGGAATCCCAGAAGCGGGGATCGCCGCCGTCACGCCGGAAGAAGGCCGAGATCAACACGAGGCGGCGCACGGCGCGCGGGTGCCGGATCGCCACCTGCAGCGCGATGGTGCCGCCGTTGCTGAAGCCGAGGACGTCGGCCTGGTCGACCCGCAGGTACGCGAGCAGCGCGGCGGTGTCGTCGGCCGACTGCTCAAAGCTGAAGGGCCGGTCGGCGATATCCGCAGTGTGTCCGTACCCCTGCTGCTCGAAGGCAATGACCTGGCGGTTTCGCGCGAGGGCAGGCAGAATGTGGCCGAACGAGGTCCCGATCGTGTCGCCGCCCCCATGCAGGAGGACGAGGGGCGGGCGGCCGGGACTTGGAACTCCGTGAATCTCATAATAGAGGCGCAGTCCGTTGACGGGGGCGTATCCGGTCTGGACGGGCGGGACGGCTTCCATGGCGGGGGTGGCGGCGAGTGTGAGCATTGCGATGCCAATTGCCGGTCTCACGGCCTCAGCTCCGGACCGCCGTCCGGGTCGGCCGCGGGGGCTGCGTCGCATCGGCCAAAACCGTGGCGAGACGGTCGAGGCTCTGCGACCAGCCCTCGTTCATGCCCATCTTCTTCATCGCGTCGCCGATGGCAGCCGATGCGAACCGGATCCGGATCGTAAGCCTGGTGCGGTGGTCGAGATCTTCGAACGTCACGGTCTGCAGCAGTTCGCCGGCGGGATTCCCGCCCGGACGATGGTGGGGATCGATCAGGCGGTGCCACGCCTCCGGGTGTTCGCTGCAATCCATCGTCATCACCAGGCGTTCGGGCCGCACCACCTCGCGGAAGACGCCCTTGAGCGGGTAGTCGACGCCGTCCGGCAGCCGCATCACGATCCGGTAGGCGCCGCCCGGACGCACGTCCAGCTCGCAGACCGGGTTCGTCACGATGCTTGGGCCCCACCAGCGCGCCAGGTGCCGCGGGTCGGTCCAGGCCTCCCACACGAGCGCGCGGGGCGCATCGAAGGATCGAGAGATCACAAAATCGCCGCCGGGGTCGGCAAACATGGTCGGCAGATGCTCGGACAGGCGTTCGAGGGTCTGCCTGCCGCCCTCGATCGCGCCGTACTCCCGGACCACCCGGTCGCGGTCTTCCGCCGACGGGAAGACGTTGTGGATCGTTACTCGGGTTTTGTTGCCCTCGAGCGGCTCGAAGGTCCACGTGGCCACGAACGTCACGCCCCGGAGACCTTTCCGGCCGCCGCCATGGGACATGACGATGCGCTCCGGCTTCACGACCTCCTGGAAAACGCTCTTGTTCGGATAGTCGGTGCCGTCGGGCCCATGCATGACGTGCTGCCACACGCCGCCGGGCCGGACGTCCATTTTCTCGATCGTCGTGGTGAAACCGCGCGGTCCCCACCAGCGCGCGACGTGCTCGGGATTGGTCCACGCCTCCCAGACGAGTTCACGCGGGGCGTCGACGACCCGGGTGATGGTGATTTCGCGGTCCGAGGCGTCCGGGGCGGTGGATTCATTTCTTCGAGTCATGGGTGGAGTCCTTTGCTTGCAGTTGTTTCAGGTAATCGTCCAGGCGGTCGAGGCTTTCGGTCCAGAAGCGCCGGTAACCCTCGAGCCAGTCGGCGGCCTCCTTCAGCGGCTTGGCCTTGAGCCGGCAGGGGCGCCACTGGGCGTCGCGGCCCCGCGCAATCAGTCCGCCGCGCTCGAGCACCTTGAGGTGCTTCGAAATCGCGGGCAGGCTCATGTCGAAAGGCTCGGCGAGTTCGGTGACCGAGGCCTGCCCCCGGGTGAGCCGGCCGAGGATCGCGCGCCGGGTCGGATCGGCGAGCGCGGCGAAGGTGGTGCTGAGGCGGTCGTACATGGGCGAGAAGCCGGATCGTATTTAACCGGTCGGTTAACGAAGCCACGGACCTCCGCCTGTCAAACGCCCGGCTTGTTTTTCTAGTCGGGCGGGCCGCCGACGGGCGCACCGCTGTCCCCGGATCAGGTCCTCCGAGGCGCGGCCGACAATGCTGGATCACCGGGTGATCCGTCTGGATGCGGCACCGGCCGCCCGACTCGGAACCGCCAGGCGAGGGTAAGGACACTCCTCCCGCGAAGGTCAGCGGCCAGCCGACTCTCCCGGGTTGGCGCGCAGGCGTCCGAGCTCGGCCAGCAGTTCCTGCACGTCCACCGTTGCCCGGCCTGCGATCTTGTCGGGGGCGAGAAAAGCCGCGGCGTCATCGAGCAGTTTCTGGCGCCGCGCCGCTGCGCCGGGAATCGCGGGATCGAGCAGACCGGCGACCATGAGGGTGAATGTCGCCCGGTATTTCTGCATGAACCACGGTTTCAGGTAAAAGGGCGCGCAAGAATCCAGCGGCGCCAGCAGGTCATCCGCTCCAAAGCGGGCCTTGTGGAGTTCACCGGCC
>JBAIXJ010000840.1:0-19143 GCA_037916645.1 Opitutales bacterium
GCCAGGATCACCGGCCGCTGGTCAAAAATCCGTCTCAAACCGGCGGCCCGCCGCAGAGACCGGGAAAATGCTTCCCACACCGGCTCAGGGCCTTAACGTTGGCGCCTGCGCACCCCATGAAGCTCTCGGTGGTCATCCCGTGTTTCAACGAAGTCGGCACCATCCGTCAGATCGTCGACCGCGTGCGCGCGGCGCCCGTTGACGGCAAGGAGCTGATCATCGTCGATGACTGTTCGACCGACGGCACGCGCGAGCTGCTGCGGGGGGAGATCGCCCCCCTGGTCTCCCAGGTGCTGTATCATGAACGCAACCGCGGCAAGGGGGCTGCGCTGCGCACAGGCTTTGCGGCGGCGACCGGGGACATCGTGCTGGTGCAGGACGCCGACTTGGAATACGACCCCGACGAGTATCCGCGCCTCATCAAGCCGATCATCGACGGCAAGGCCGACGTCGTCTTCGGCTCTCGCTTCATGGGCGGACAGCCCCATCGCGTCGTCTATTTCTGGCACATGGTCGGCAACAAGCTGCTGACGCTGCTTTCGAACATGTTCACCAACCTCAACCTCACCGACATGGAGACCTGCTTCAAGGTCTTCCGCCGCGAAACCCTGCAGCGGATTGCCGTGGAGGAGGATCGCTTCGGATTTGAGCCGGAGATCACCGCGAAGGTCGCGAAACTGCGGGTGCCGATTTACGAGGTGGGCATCAGCTACTACGGCCGGACCTACGAGGAGGGAAAGAAGATCGGCTGGCGGGACGGCTTTCGGGCCTTGTACGTCATCGTCAAATACAACGTCCTGCGGTAGACGACAACCGCCCGGCCATGCTCCAGTGGTTTGATGACAACCCGGCGCGTTATTGGTGGCTGGTTTGTCTCGTGATTTCCGTGGCGCTGTTTGCGCTCGTGCGTCCCCTGCTGCGGACCGATTGGCGGGACGCCCGGCGGGCCGACTGGCGGTGGGCGCCCGTGATCGTCCTCCTGCTGCTGGCCGGGCGCTGGCCGACCTGGTGGGTCACCCGCCAGCTGGACCCGGATGAAAACCAATTCATCGCCGGCGCCCTCACGCTGCGGCACGACCCGGTGTTCTGGCGCTCGGTCGACGGCATGACTTCGGGGCCTCTCGATTATTACGCCCTCCTGCCCGTCGGCTGGCTCCGCGGTATCGACGACTACTTCACCGCGCGCCTGACCGCCTTTCTGCTGCTCGGCACCGCCTTGGTGTTTGCCCACCAGGCTTGCGCCCTGCTCTGGGGCGTGCTGGTCGCGCGTGTCGCCGGCTTTGCCACCGTTTGCTTCGAGTCGCTCGCGCTGCGCGGTGACTTTCTGCATTACTCCAGCGAGTTGGTCCCGCTCGCTCTGCTCGCCCTGGGGCTCTGGCTGCTGGTCCGACGTTCTGCGGGCGGCGGCTGGCGAGATAGTCTTGCGGGCGGACTGGTGCTCGGCGCCGTGCCCCTGTCGAAACTGCAGGCCGTGCCCCTGGCCGTCGCACTGGCCTTGGTGTGGATTGTGCTGGAATACCGGCGGCGGAAGGGGCCGGGCGAGACGGGACGCCCGCTCCGGGCCCTGCTGGCCGGCCTCATGGTGCCCCTGCTGGTCTGCGCCGCTCTGCTTACGCTTTTCGGCCTCTGGCCCGACATGATGATCTCTTATCTGCTCAGCAATGTCGGCTACGTCGGGTCCATCACCCTGCCGCCGGGTCAGGTGCTGGGGATGATCTGGCGGACGGCGACCGCGCCGGACGCGCTGCTGCCGTATTGGCTGCTCGGAGGTGGGCTGTGGCTGCTCCTCGCGCTGTCCTTCCTCTGGTCCAGCCGGTCCAAGCCCTCGGCGCCGATGATGCTGGCCGCGGGGTTCTGCGTGGTCAGCTTGGTCTGCATTCTCGTGCCGCAACGGCCGTTCCTGCACTATTGGCAGCTGCTGGTCATTCCGGGGACGCTGCTGCTCGCGGGCGGGCTCGAGGCCGCCATCCGCCGGTTCGAAGCCACGGCGCCGGCCGTGTCGCGGGGCGTGCTCCTGTCCGCCCTCCTGCTGAGCGCCGGTCCGTTGCTGTTTGCGCGGGCTGGGCAGGCTTTGCCCTGTGTCGGGCGCCTTACGCTGTATCAGGCGCATCCCCGGGGTGCCGCGGCGCGGGCGTTGCGGGAATACGCCCAAGCCGGCGAGCCACTCGGCGTCTGGGGCTGGATGGCCAGCTTCTACGCCGAAGCGGATCTTCGCCAGGCCACGCGGGAGGCGTTCTCGCACATGCAGATTCTTCACAACCCCTATTCCGATTACTACCGGCGGCGCTACCTGTCGGATCTGGAGCGCTCCGCTCCGCCGGTCTTTGTCGATGCCATTGGACCGGTCAGCTTTGGCGTCGCGCCCGACCGCCTGCACCCCGACGTGATTTTCCCCGCGCTCGCGGCCTACCTCCGCTCCCGCTATACGCAAGTCGCCGATCTGAACGGCGTCCTGATCCTGGTCCGCAACGATCGCCTCCGCGCGATCGCCTCACCCGGAGGCGGCCGCAGGCCTCCCCAGCCCTGAAATGAGCGTCGTCGCCTACGCCATCACCCTCACGTTGTTTCTCGGCTCAACCTTCGGGCTCGGGCTCGGCGTGGTCTTGTCCTGGCGCCTCGATCCCCTCGAAAAGCTGACGACGGGAATCGCGGTCGGCCTGGTGCTGCTGTTTCTCGGCGCGTTCGCGCTCTATGCCGGCGGTCTCCCGTGGACTTGGTTCCGCCTTTTGCCGGTGCTGGCCGCGGCGGGGCTCGCCTGGCGGCGGCGCGATCTCATTCCCTGGCTGCGCGATCCCGAGGTCTGGCGGACGCTCGCGGTCTGGGCGCTGGTGGCCGCTTGGACTCAGGGCCTGCTCGCGGTGATCGAGAATTACAGCGGCGCCGCCTGGGGCAACGACTGGCTCGAGCACCATCACCGGACCCGTTTCTTTCTCCAGCACTGGCCTCTGGACTATGTGTTCGTCGGGTTCTACCGCCTCACGGCGCGGCCGCCCCTGGCCAACATCGTGACCGCGGGTTTCGAGGCCCTCACCGCCGGCTCGTTTCCCTGCGATCAGGTCGTGCTGGCCCTGTGGAGCTCCTTCGTCGTTTTTCCGGCGGTCCTGTTCTATCGCCGCGCCGGGGGAAAGGCCCGCGGCCTTCCCGTTCTGGCCGTGCTGCTGATGCTCAATCCCGCGTTCGTCCAGAACTCGACGTTTGCGTGGACCAAACTCCCCGCGGCGTTCTTCGTGCTCGCCGGCGCCTATTTCCTTTTCACCGCCCTGGATTCCGAGCCCTCCTCCGGGCGTTTTGCCCTCGCCGCGGGGATGCTGGCCGCGGGCGTGCTGGTCCACTATTCCGCCGCGCCCTATGCCGTCGTCCTCGCCGGCGCCTGGCTGTGGCGCCGCGCCGTCGCGGACCGCGGAGCCGGGCTCGCCCGCGAGGCGGCGTTCGGCCTCGCTGCCGCGGCGCCTCTGCTCGCGGTGTGGTTCGGCTGGGCCCTCGCGCACTACGGATGGCGGGGCACGTTCCTCACCAATTCCACGGTGCTCGATGCCGGACCGTTCACCTTCGGATCCCAACTGCAGAAGATCGCCGGGAATCTCTGGGTCACGCTGGTGCCCCATCCCCTGCGGACGGTGGACTACTCCATGATCCACCAGACCGACGTGCTGGCGTGGTTTCGCGACTACTTCTTTCTCATCAATCAGGTCAACCTGCCCGCGATGGTGGGCAGCGGCGGCGCGGTTGCCCTGACGGCCCTGCTGATCCGCGATTGGCGCGGCTGGCGAAAACAGACCGGCGCGTTCGGGCCGCCGATGGCGCTCGGCACCCTGACCGCGTGCGCCGCCTTGGGCGTGGCGGTGGTGAGCACCGCCGATCAATGGGGGCTCGCCCATGTGTGCCTGCAAGCGCTCGACGTCCTCGGACTGGCCGTCCTGGCCGCCCGCATCGGACGGATCGGCCGGGTGGCTGCGACCGTGCTCGCTTTCGGCCTCGCGTGGGACACGGCGATCAACATCGGGCTGCACTACTATCTCCAATCGCAACCCGCGCCGCCCGAGTGGCTGACGGCCCACAATTGGATCGAGGTCACCCAGCGCTACGGCCCCGCCGCCTTCAACGCCTGGCTCAAGCACCTGGCCGGCGTCCGCTTTCTCCACGACGGCTTTGTCTCCGCCGGCGCGACGGCGATGGCGCTCGCCGGGTTGCTGGCCGTCGCCTGCGGCTGGGCAGTGAAGGCAGCGCAGACCAGCCGGGGTGAGGCCTTGTCGATGCGCCCGGCATCGGCGTCGTCATGACCCCGGGCGGATCCCTCCTCTGGACCATCGTGCTGCCGGCCCTGGCCGCGGCAGCCTTCGTGTTGCCGGGTTGGCTGGTGGCCCGCCGCTGGAGCGCCCCGGCACCCCTGCTGACCGGCTGTCTCGTCTCCGCGGCGCTCTGGTTTCATCTGGTTCTCGTCTGCGACCTCGCGGGGCTTCGGCTCAAGCGGAGCACATTGCTCGGTGGCTGGGCGGTTCTCTGCGTCGCGGCCGTCCTTCTGGGCCGGCATCTGCGTTCGCCCGAACCACGGCGGTGGTGGCAGCGCATCAGGCCCGCCGGATTTGAGTGGGTGTGGCTGGCCGCCGGCGCAGCCGGGTTCGCCTCGATCGCCGCGCGCGCCCTCATCGACCCGCTGTCCGGCTGGGACAACCTTTTTCGCTGGGACTGCCTGGCCCGCGCGATCGTCGCCCATGGGAATCTGCACTTCTATCCGCCCGTTCAGCCCGCGGATTTCGAGATCTACGCCTGGTGCGACGGAATCCCTCCGTTGGTTTCGTTGCTGAACCTCTGGGTTTATCTCGTCACCGGCGTCATGAGCCCGGCGGTGACGGCCGTGCGCGTGGCGGGTGAAGCCCTGCTGATCGGAGCGGCCGTGTTCGGCTTGGGGCGGGACCTGTGGGGCGAGCGCGGAGGATGGTCGGCCGTCGGCTTGCTGGGGACGAGTTCCCTGTTCCTGTGGGGGGTGGCGATGGGCCAGGAGACCGGCATGCTGGCGGTGACACTGCTGGCCCTCCTTTGGCTGTTGGAGAAGCACCGGCGGGACGATCAAACGGGCTCGGTCGCCTGGGCCGGCCTGGCGGCCGGGGTCGGCGCTCTCAGCCGGGACTACGGGCTGGCCCTCCCGCTGCTCGGACTGGCCATTCTTGCCTTTCGCGACCGGCGGCCGAGGAACCTGCTGCTGTTTCTGGCTCTGGCGGCTCTCGTCGCCGGGCCCTGGTATCTCCGCAACTGGGTGCGGACCGGCAATCCAATCTTCCCGCTCGAGATCGGCGGGCTCTTCCCGACCAACCCGGTCTACACCGAGGTCATGCAGCGCATCGTGCATGACCGCTCGTTCGGCTCGAATCACATCAACTACGGACTGCTGGTCGAGACACTGGCGGTCATTGCCGGCGCCGCGCTGGCGGCGGCCGCTGCCGGAGCGGCGAAGGCGGGGCGGAGGTCCATCACCCTGCTGGCGGCCCTGCTGCTGACGGTGGCGTTGTGGGCTTGGTCGGTTCCGTGGACCGCCGGGGGGCTGAACTACTCCCTGCGCGTGCTGACGCCGGCGGTGGCGCTCTGTGCGGTGCTCGGCGGCTGGCTCGGCAGCCTCCGGCCGGGAATCGGCCGGGCGGCGGCTCTCGCCGCCGCCGTGGCTTTGTCGGGCGACGCCGCGCGGCGTGCCTGGCTGCTGCCGGTCTTCCCCCGTGTCCCGCCGCTCCCCTGGACGTTCGACGATTGGCGGACCGTCCGGCTTGACCTTCAGCACATCGAGGACAACCCGCTCTGGGATTATCTGATCCGCACCGCCGAGGGCGGCTTGGTGGCCGTGGACAATCCGAATGCCCACGTGGCACTGGTTCAGCGCGGCGGAAGAACGGCGATGCTTTTCAGTCCAATCTTCTCCGGATGCTTCGAGGCCAACCGTCCGTTTGAAGACGTCGTGCGCCAGCTCAGGCAGGAGCAGGTCCGCTTGGTTGTGCTGAGTGTCGGCGATCGGGTCGCCCTGTCCTTCATCGCCGCCCATCCGTTCTTCGCGACGCTCCACTCCCATTACCGGCCCGTCGTGCAGGCGCAGTCAACGGCCGTGTACGACTTGAACCACCTGACGCCGGCCGCCCCATGATCTCGTCCCCGCCCCAATCCTCGCGGGCCCGCGGCGTCGCGCCGGCCCTGCTTGTCACCCTGGCAGGCGCGGCGGCGGCCGCCGCGTGGCTGTGGATCTGCTGGTGCCTTTTCCCGGCCCGGGGCTGGAACGACGTCCGGCTCGCGCCGGTTTTTGGACTGAAGCTGGGATTGGCTCTGTATCCCGGGACCACCGGTCCGGCGAGCACCTGGATGTACGGTCCCCTGCCGCTGCTGCTGCTGTGGCCGGCCACCTGGGCCGTCAATGCCGGCCAGGCCCTCCTGATCGCAGGCGGGCTCAACCTGGCGATCCTGCTCGCGGCGATCGCGGCGGTTTGTGCCTGGTGGCCCGGCAGAGGATCCGAGCCGATCCCATGGAGCGCCCGCGGCGCGGCGGCCCTGCTGGCCGTCGCCATCTGGCCGGGGGCGGCATGGCAATATCTGCAGGCTGACAACAGCGCGATCGTGTTTGGCCTGCTCGCGAATCTCCTCCTCGTGCGCGCGCGGTCGCCATCGCTGCGCTGGGCCGCGGCATTCCTGGCGATGGCAGGGCTCTTCTGCAAACAGACCGCGGCCGGCGTGCCGGCGGCTCAATTGCTCTGGCTGGCCGTCACGCAGGATCGCACTGCCGTCCGCGACCAGTTGCTCCGCCTGCTGGCCGCGGGCGCCGCCATGGCCGTCCTCTTTCTCGCCACCAACGACCTGCGGGGGGCGTGGTTCAACCTGATCGCAACGCCGGCTGCATTGCCCTGGACCGAAAAACCCTGGCAGCGAGTCTGGGATCTCGCGCCGTTCCTCGCCGTGCACCTCAGCCTGCCGGTGCTGGCGTGGGCGGGCCTGCGGCGGGGGCCTTGGCGGCAAGGCCTGGCCCTGCCCACCCTGACCTGGCTGGTCGCCTGGCTGCCCGGCATCGCCGCCATGCTGAAGATCGGCGGCAGCCTGAACAACCTCCACGCCTTTCCACTCTGGCTGCCTCCCGGGATGGTGGTGCTATGCGCTTGCGCCGCGGAACGGTTGGGGACTCGTCGGATGCAGGCGGCCACCGGCCTCGCCGTTCTGATCCTGTGTTCCTGGCGCCTCGCGCTGCTCCCAAGCCCGCCGCTGCATCCCAAGCTAGAACTCTACCAGCAAGCCAGTGCGCTTGCGCGGGATTTCCCGGAGAAGATCTGGTTCCCCTGGCATCCGCTGGTGACGGTCTTCAGCGACCACCGCCTCTACCATGTCGAGGACGGCCTCTACGTGCGCTTTGTCTCGGGGCATCCGCTGACGTACGCGGAGGCGGTCCGCCATCTGCCGGCCCAAATGTCCGTCATCGCCCTGCCCCGCAATGCCAGTGATTGGGGCATCGCGCTGCGCCTCGCCCCGCCGAACGCCCGCACCACGGATGCGGGTTTGTGGACCCTCCGTTCGTGGTCCGCGCCTCCAGCTGCTTCCCCGTAGGAGGATCCATGGCGGGCGTCGTTCTCCAGTGCCTCGTGGTGTTCGTCGGACTGATCCCCGGTCTGGGCCTTCCGCTGGCCCGCCGTTGCGCGTTGGAACCGCGCGAGCGGATGGCCGTGGCGTGGCTGGGCGGCGCCGTCGTCCTCTATCTCGTGGCGACCGCCCTGTTTCTGGTCGCGGTGCCCGCGCCGCACTGGCGCTGGTTGGGGCTCCTGGCGCTTGCGGGCTGGGTCACCTCGTGGCGCGAGGCGGCGGACTGGTGGCGGGACCGGCCGGCCCGGCGTCAGCTGGCGCAATGGCTCCTCGTCTCCGCCTGGATCCTGACCGCGCTGGCCTGCATCCGCAATTACTCGGGGGGCGACTGGATCGGCGACTGGGTCGGGCATTACCAGCGGGCCGACTTTTTTCTCCGGCAGGACCCATCCACCCGCTGGATCTTCAAATACGATCCGCTCACCGCCCGCGGCCCGCTGCAGAATTTCGTCACCGCCGGTTTGCTCGCCTTCACCCCGGGCGATTTCGCCCACTACCAGGTGTTCACTTCCCTGCTCGGCACGCTCGCGGTGTTTCCCCTCGGGCTCATTGCGGCGACGATGGGCAGCGACCGGTCGGCCGGCGGCTGGCTCCCCCTGCTGTTGATGCTCAACCCGATGTTTGTGGAGAACGCGACCTACTCCTGGACGAAGCTCGGCTGCGCCGCGTTCGTGCTCACCGGCATCGCGTTCTTTCTTCGCGCCCGGGCGGACGACAGCGGACTGCGCTGGTGGCTCGCGGTGCTGGCCTTCGCCGCCGGAATCCTGGCCCACTATTCCGCTGTGCCGTATTTCATCGTGTTCGGCCTAGCCTACCTCGCCTGCCATCGCGGCGCCTGGCGCACCGAATCTTTCTGGAGCCGGACCCTCGGGCTGGGTGCCACGGCGGCCATGTTGCTCGCGACCTGGTTTGCCTGGGCGATTGCGCGCTCGGGTCTGGCTGCGACAGTCGACGCCAACACGACGGCCCACTACCTCTCGGCGTTGAGTCCCGGCCAGACGCTGTCCGCCTTCGGCCTGAACCTCGCGCGCACGCTGCTGCCGCCCGTGCTGCTGGCGACGGACGATGGCTCCCTCATGCATGCCAATCTGGCCGCGACGCTGCGCGACCATGCCTTTGCCCTCTACCAGACCTCCCTGCCGCTGATGATCGGCACGGGCGCGCTCGCCGTCCTGACCGGCTGGACCGTCCGCTGGCGCAACGGCGCGTGGAAGACCCTGCCGCTGCCTGCCGCCAGCTGGGGCGCCGTGGCCGCCATCGTGCTTCTCGGGGTGGCCGTCCATACCGCCCCCGTCCGCTGGGGGGTGGGCCACATCTGCCTCCAGCCGTTGGCCCTGGCCGTGCTCGCCGTGGTGGCGGGGCAAATTCCCGGATCGCCCGCCTGGGTGCGGCGCTGGCTGGCCGGCGGACTGGTGCTGGACGGTGCCGCCGGCGTCGCGCTGCAGCTCTGGCTGGAGCATCTGGCTGTGCCCCTCAACGCCCTCGCCCTGCAGGGCGGCGCCGTGCTCCGGAGCATTTACGGGCTGAGCCTGGCCAATAACGCCGCGGAAAAGGTGGCGCTCCAGTACACGTTCGTGGGCGACGGCGCCTGGGCCCCGGCCCTCTTGGTGGCCGTATTTGCCCTGCTGCTTGGGATCGCCATCCGGCAGGCCGCCGCTACGCTGAAGCCCGCAGTTGATTTCTGTCGGGCAACTCCGCCAGAATCCCCGCCAACGTGAACCCGCCCGCGGTTGCCATCGTCATCCCGGTGTTCAACGAGGAAGCCGTGCTTCCCGAGCTGTTTCGCCGGCTGGCCGCGGTGTTTGACGCCGCACCCGGGTACGCCTGGTCCGCGATCCTGGTCAACGACGGCAGCCGCGACCGCTCCGCGGCGTTGATCACCGACCAGCATGGCCGCGACGCCCGCTTCAAGCTGGTCGATCTGTCCCGCAATTTCGGGTTTCAAAGCGCCCTCGCCGCCGGACTCGCGGCCGCCGCCCAGGCGGATGCGGTGGTCACGATGGACGCGGATCTGCAGGATCCGCCCGAGGTCATCCCCCAGTTGGTCGAGGCGTGGCGGGGCGGGGCGGAGGTCGTCCGCGCGGTGCGCCGCACCCGCAGCGAAACCGGGCTGCGCCGTCTGGGGTTCGATTTCTTCCACAAGGTCTTCGGCGTGCTCACCGATTACCCCGTGGAGCCCAATTCCGGAACCTTCGGCCTCCTCGGCCAGGCGGCCCTGCAGGCGTTTTCGAGCCTGCCCGAACGCAACCGGTTCTTCCCGGGGCTCCGCGCCTGGGTCGGCTTTCCCGGCGCCGACGTGGCCTACGACCGCCAGGAGCGCCTGGCGGGAAAACCGCAGCAGACCTTTCGCCGGCTGGTGCGCTACGCCCTCGACGGCGTCTTCAGCTTTTCGTACCTGCCCCTGCGCCTCCTCACCTACGCCGGGCTCTTCGTCGCGATCCTGGGGTTTGTCGTGGGCCTGTTCTTCATCACGCGCCGGCTGCTCGGCATCGAAATCGCGCAGACAGGTTTCACGACGCTGGTCACCCTGTTGTTGTTTCTCGGCGGCGTGCAGCTCATCGGCATTGGCGTCCTCGGCGAGTATCTCGGCCGCGTCTACGACGAGGTGAAGCACCGGCCCAATTACATCGTGAAACGCAAGACCGGCCTTGAGTAAGCGCGCGCTGCCAGTCCTCGCCGGGTTGCTGCTCGCCGCCATGCTGGCCGTCGCCGGCTACTGGCTGCTGTTCACGACCTTCATGGTCTACGACGACGAGGGCTACGTGCTGCTCTCGCTGAAGAACTTCGCGGAGCATGGCGCGCTCTACGATCAGGTGTACTCCCAGTACGGGCCGTTCTTCTTCGTCGCCTGCGACGGTCTGCACCGGCTGCTCGGCTTTGCCTGGACGAACACGGCCGGCCGCCTGTTGACGCTCGGCCTATGGAGCGCCACCGCGCTCGTTTGCGCCACGCTGGTCTGGCGGCGCACCCGCTCCGCCGGCGCGGCGGCGGTGACGTTGGCCGGGGTTTTCACGTACCTCTGGGTGATGGTTCACGAACCGGGCCACCCCGGGGGAAGCATCGGCCTCCTGGTGGCGCTGGCCGCCTGGATCGGCGCCGAGGTCAATGTGGCCCGGAGCCGGCGGGGGGCCGCCGCCATCGGCGCGATCGGCGCGGCGCTCACCCTGACCAAGGTCAATGTGGGCGGCTTGATGTTGATCGCGATGGCGATCTGGCTGGTGGTGCACGCCGCCGACGCGCGCGTCCGCCGATGGGGCGGCTTGCTGGCCATCGCGGTCCTCGTCCTGGTTCCGTGCGCCTTGATGTCGCGCCTCCTGGGCCAGGGCTGGGTCCAGGAATTCGCGGTGGTCGCGACGGTCGGCGCCCTCGGCGTGTACCTTGCCGCGCTGACCAGTCGCGAATCCGCCGCCGGCGGGCCGGGCTGGCTCGCTTTCGCCGTCGGCGGCGCACTGGTCACGATCGTCACCTGCGGCGTGGTTCTCATGCGTGGCACCTCCCCCGCCGGACTGTTGGCGGGCGTGGTGCTGGATCCGCTGCGGCAGCCGGGGGTGTATTTTTTCCCGTTCAACTGGCGCCCGGGCTCGCTCGCCCTGGCCGTGGGCGGATGCGCGCTGGTGGCATGGAGTTCGACGCCGGCGCCGACTGGGTCGTCGCTCCGCGCGGTCGCCCTCACGCGGACGGCGCTGGCAGCCGCGGCGATCCTGTCCGCCACTCAGATTCTGCCGGTCAGTCTGCCGGCCTTCGGGCTTTCCTACGGCGTCGCCGCCGCCGGCCTTTGCGCCGTGCCGTTGCTCCGCGACAAACCGGGTCGCCGGGAGGCGCGGGCCCGCCAGTGGCTCGGTCTTCTGCTGGTGCTGCAGTCCCTCCACGCCTATCCGGTCGCAGGCAGCCAGATCAATTGGGGCACTTTCCTTTGGGTGCCGCTCGTGGTCCTGGCGGTTCACGAGGCATGGCAGTGGCTGCAACCCTCGATCGCCCGGTCCAGCCGGTGGCTCGCGCCGGCGGGCGCCGTTGGTGCGTTCGCCGTGGCGTACTACATGGGCGGCCGGCTGCTGACCCCGGCCTGGAACAACCGCCATCAGGGCGAGCCGCTCGACCTCAAGGGCGCGGAGGGCATCATCATCCCCGACGACACCGTGTTCGCCCTGCGGATCATCGCTGAGAACGCCAGCGCGCATGCGATGCCGCTTTTCAGCCTTCCCGGGGTTTTCAGCTTCAATCTCTGGACCGGCCTGCCCACCCCGACGCTGGCGAACACGACGCATTGGTTTTCCCTGCTCTCCGCGGCGCAGCAGGCGGCGATCATCGCGCGGCTGGCCGAGTCCCCCCGCGCGTGCCTCGTGATCCAGCGGGACACCCTCCAATACATCATCGCCCATGGATTTCACCCCCGCGGCCCGCTGGCCGAGTATCTGGGCCGCAATTTCCAGAGCGCGTTCATCGTCGATAACTACGCGTTCTGGGTGCAGCGGGGACGCGAAATCGCGCCGCTCTCCACGGGTCGGATGCGGCCGGCCGCCGACTCTTCGGGTAACCAGACGCTCGAGCTGACGCTGCAGGCGCCCGCCACCGGAATCGCATCGATCGAGCTGTGGACGCTTGAAGCGAACTCGCGCATCCACCGGTTGTCCCTGACCGCCGCCAACGCGACCCTGACGGCGACGCCGCTCCACGATACCGGCGCACCGGCCGGCGGGCCGCAGCCGCTCGCGTGGTCCGCCCCGCTGCCGTCGAAATCCGTTGTGCGGATTGAAGCGGCGTTCCACGGCGACGTCGGCCCGCCGGAAAAACTGGCCGCCTTCGTGTTCGACGGGCGCGGACGGCGCGTGGCCGCCGCGCGGGTGCTGCAATAGGTCAACGACCCCCCCAACGGGCCGCCCTCTCCCGCTCCGTCCTGATCCCCATGCCATCCTTCTTGAGAACTCGCGGGCTGCAAATCCTGGCGGGCGCGATCTTCCTCGGGGTGCTGGCGGTGGTCGGCTATTCGATGCTGTTCTCGACGTTTCAGCTCTATGATGACGAGGGGTACGTCCTGATTTCGCTCAAGAGTTTTGCCGAGCACGGCAGTCTGTACGACAAGGTCTACTCCCAGTACGGGCCCCTGTTCTACCTTGGCTATGATCTCCTTCACCGGCTGATCGGCTTCGCCTGGACCAACACGGCCGGCCGCTGGATCACCCTCGTCAACTGGCTGGGCACCGCGGCGGTGTGCGCCTGGATCGTCGTGCGCGCCCGCGGGCCGCTGGTCGCGGCCCTCTTCGTCCTGGCCAGCGTGTTTTCGTTCCTCTGGATCATGATCAACGAGCCCATGCATCCGGGCGGCACGATCGCGCTCTTGGTCGCGCTGGCTGCGGGCCTGGGAACGGAGGCGCTTCGGGCCCGGCGACCGGTGCTTTTCGCCCTGATCGCCGCCACCGCGAGCGCCGCCGCGGTGCTGATCAAGATCAACGTCGGCCTCTTCCTGACCCTGTCCGGCGGACTGGCACTGCTGGCGGCGACCCCAAGCCGGGGCGCCCGGTACGTTTTCGCCGGCGCGGCCACCGTCGCGACCTTGTTTCCCGCGTTGCTGATGGGCGAACTGCTCTACGAGCCGTGGGTCCGGGAATATGCCCTGCTGACCGGGTTGAGCATCGCGTCGGTCGTGGCGGTCCTCGCCGAGAAGCCGGACTCCGGGGCCGAGGCTGCGTCCTCGTGGAGCGCGATTGGGATCGGAGTTGCCACCGGCCTCGGGGTGATCGCAATCACGTCCGGGTGGCTGATGGCGCGGGGTACCAGCCCGGCCGGGTTGCTCGAGGGTGTGCTTCTGGGTCCGTTGCGGCATCCCTTGGTCTACTCGTCGCCCGTCCGCTGGCAGCCGGGTGCGGTGGGCGTGGCGCTCGGAGCGCTGGCCCTGGTCGTTCTCGCGAGGCGGCGCCGTTCCGACCCGCGCTGGGCCTCAGTGATCGCCAGCGTCCGGTTGGTGGTCGCGGCGGCCTTCCCGCTCACCCTCCTGACGTCATTCGCGGAAATGGAGGCGGATATCTGGCTTTCCTACGGAGTGCCGCTGGCCGGACTGTTCGCCCTGCCGCTCACGACGGATGCGTCACATCCCGGTGCCGCCCGCGCACGCTCGTGGATCGCCCTTCTGCTGGTGTTCCAGTCGCTCCATGCCTATCCGGTCGCCGGAAGCCAGTTGTTCTGGGGCGCGTTCCTCTGGGTCCCGCTGATGATGCTCGGCGCGTGGGAGGGATTGAACGTCGTCCTCGCCCGGTCGACCCCCGGGGTCGCGTCCGCCTGCCGGACGGCGGCCGGCACCCTGGCCGCCGGGTTGGCCGTGGTCCTGGCAGCGCAGCTGGTCCGGAACGCCGACCTTCGCCGCCGGGCCAGCGAGCCCCTCGCGTTGCCCGGCGCGGAGCGAATCGCAATGGCGACCCCGACGGCGACCGCGTTGCAGATCCTCACCACCAATGTGGTCGCCCACGGCGACGTCCTGTTCAGCCTGCCCGGGGCGTTCAGCTTCAACCTGTGGTCGGGGGTGCCCACGCCGACGCTCGCCAACGTCACGCATTGGTTCTCCCTCCTCACGCCGGAGGAGCAGCAAGCCATTGTCGACCGGCTGACCGCCTCGCCCCACGCGGTCTTCATCGTCCAGCACAACATCCTGGCAACGGTGATGGAAAAGGGCATCCACCCGCACGGTCCGCTCATGCAGTTCCTCTCGGCGGCCTTCCAGCGCGCCTTTGCGATCGAAGGCTATTCGTTCTGGGTGCGCAAAGGCCGGTCCATCGCACCCCTGTCCACGGGCGTGCTGTTTCCCGGCGGCGACGCTCCCCAAGGGCCGCAGCGCCTCGAGGTCACGATCGCGTCCGGACCTGTGGACGTGAGCCGCGTCGAGCTGTGGGCCGTGGTGCGGGGGCGCTGGCTGGCCCAGCGGCTGGACGCAACGAACGGCCGGGCGACCCTGACGCCCTTGCGCCTGGATGGAACCGCCGCGGGGCCGTCCACCGCGTTGTCATGGCCGCTCCATCTCCGCGGGGTGTACCAGTTGACGGTCGGTTTTGCCGCCGATCGGCCATTGCCGCCGGACGCCGATCTGCTGGCCATCCTGCTCGATCCCGCCGGCCACCGGGTTGGGATGGCGCGGGTGCTGCCCCATCGCGCGCTCCCGCCGGCTACACTGACGCCCTAGCTAGCGCGCCCGACCCGCGCTCAACGGCGGCGCGCCACGAGCACGAGGCTGACGCCAAACGGCAACGGGACCCGGGTGAGGCCGGTGAGCACGAAGAGCTTTTTCAGGGGTGCGTTGAGCCAGCGCGGCGGCACGCGGTCCTCCATGCGCACCTGGTGGAGAAGGTGGCGCCGCGCCAGCCACGACCGGCCCTTCCGGATGAACCAGACGGGCAGGAACGCCGCCAGGTTTGTGTAGTTGGCATGCACGATCTGCCAATCCCGCGCGGCGAACAGCGCCACCAGCTGCCGTTTGCTGTAACGGCGGTAATGCTGCAACGCGGTGTCCCAGTCGCTCCACAGCATCATGCCGGCCGGCACGGTGACGACAACCAGACCGCCCGGCTTCACCATCCGGGTGAACCCGCGCACCACCGCCGCATCGTCGGGCACGTGCTCGAGCACGTCGAGCGCCGTTACATAGTCCAAGGAGGCATCCGGCAGGGGCACGCCGCCATCCGCCAGTTCGATGACCTGGTCGGAGGGGAACCGGGCCCGCAGCATGCGCAGCGCCTCCTCGTGATTATCCAGCACCAGCACGCGGCAGGCTGCCGACATTTCCTGGGCGAAACAGCCCGTGCCGGCGCCGCAGTCGAGCAGCGTTTGCTCCGGGCGCGGCGGACCACAATGGGTGAGCCACCAGCGCACGATCGCCCGTTTGCCCGCGTAATACCAGTGTTGGCCTTCAACCGCCTCGAGATTGGTGTACTCTGAAGCGTTCATGCCGGGGCTGGTTCATGCTTGAGACGAGGTTCCTTTCACCCTGATAGTCTGTCGAATCTTTTGTGCACATGGGTGTTCCGCGCGCGCCCGCCTCCTCAATTCGCCCGTTTCTTGCGGCGCTCGTCGCCGGCTTGCTTGCCCTGCACTGGTGGTGGGGAATGTCGGCATTGATCGGGACCAGCGTGACGAACGATGAGCCCGTGCATCTCGCCAGCGGCTACGCGTACTGGCGGTTCAACGACTATCGCATGCAGCCCGAGAACGGGAATCTGCCGCAGCGCTGGGCCGCCCTTCCGCTGCTGGCGATGCATCCGCGGCTCGAGCCGGCGGACGATCCGGAGCAGTGGCGCGTTTCCGGGCAATGGCGGATCAGCAACCGCTTCGTGTTCCTTTCCGGGAACAACGCCGACTATATGATCTTTTGCGCCCGGGCGGCGATGGCCCTTTGGAGCGTGGCCACGGCGTTGCTGGTGTTCTGCTGGTCGCGCCGGTTGTGGGGCGATTCCGGGGGACTGCTGTCGCTCGTGCTCTATGTCGTCTGCCCGACGGTTCTCGCCAACGGCCCGCTCGTGACCTCGGACATGTGTGCGGCCTTCTGGCTGCTGGCCGCCATCGGCGCCTGGTGGCGCGTCTGCCGGCGAGTCAGCTGGGGCAGTCTCCTGCTGAGTTGCGCGGCAACCGGATTTGCCTTTGTCGCGAAATACTCCGCGGTGCTGCTGCTGCCGGCGTTCGCGTTGCTCATCATCTGGCGGGCGGTGGCGAAGGAACCCGTCGAGCTTGCGCTGCGGCACCCGGCGTCGCCGCGGAACGTTACCTCGACGCCGGGCAAGCTCGCGCTCCTGCTGGCCGCCCTCGCCGTGCACGGCGCCGCCACCTGGGTCATCATCTGGACCTTTTTCGGCTGGCGATACGGCGCGTTTGCCCCGGGGCTTCCGGCGGCCCTGTCGTTCTACCTGCCCACCGATCTGGCGCTTTCGGTGCCGGGGCGTCTGCGGGAATGGATTCTCGCCGCGTTTCGGTGGCAGATCCTGCCGCAAGCGTACCTGCACGGATTTGCCCACGTCCGGTACCAGGGCTCCGCGCGCGGTGCGTTTCTCCTCGGGCTGTACAGCAACACCGGCTGGTGGTGGTTCTTTCCCTACGCGTTCCTGGCCAAGAGCACGATCGGCGAACTCCTCGCGGCCGCCGCACTGACTTTGGCCGCGGCCTTTCGCTGGGCGCGAAGCTCGCCGCTGGCGACGCGCCTCGGCTTGCTCGCCCGCGATTGCGGCCGGCTGGCGCCCCTGCTCACGCTCGCGTTGGTGTACTGGACGTTCTCGGTCTTCTCCACCCTGAACATCGGACACCGCCATATCCTGCCGATGTATCCCGCCTTGTTCATAGTTGCCGGCGCGCTCCTGCGGCAAGGGGCCGGGCGCTGGCTGCGGGCGACGGCGATGGCGGTCGCGCTGGCCAGCGCGGCCGAATCCCTGGCGGTCCGGCCTCATTATCTGGCGTTCTTCAATGCGCTCGCCGGCGGGCCAGCTGCGGGCTGGCGCCAGCTGGTCGACAGCTCACTGGATTGGGGGCAGGACCTGCCAGCGCTTGCCCAATGGGTCAGCTCCCACCGCCAGCCCGGCGAAAATGTCTACGTCTCGTATTTCGGCACCGGGCATCCCTCCTACGAAGGCCTGCACGCGATCAAGTTGTCGCCCTACTATACCTTCGGACGGACGCGCCGGTGGACGGAGCTCGGGCCGGGACTCTACTGCATCAGCGCGACGATGCTTCAGGACGTGTACAGCAACTTCCGCGGCGATTGGACCCTGGACCGGGAGCATGCCTACCAGCGGCTGCTCAAGGGCATGCGGTCGGACCTGGCGGCCGGCCGCCGGAGCCCGCTCTTCGCCGACATGGGCATGGGGCCCAACAATCTGCTCTGGGATCTTGATCGTCTGCGATTCGCCCGCCTCTGCCTCTATCTGCGCCTTCGCGCCCCTGACGCCGTGATCGGGTACTCGCAATTCGTCTTCCGCCTCAATGAGGAGGAGATCCACACCGTTGTGGACGGGACCCTGGCGGAGTTGTCCGCCCTAATGGAGCGGGCGGAAAAGCGAAAGAATGGTGGTTAGGGCAGATTGCGCAGCCAATCCAGCAGTTGTCCCGTCTCCACGGTGTCGGAAATCGCCTGCAGCCCCCGTGAGCCCCCCTCCTTGGCCACCTTTTGACGCATTTCGGCCCAGGCCTTGAACTTTGCCTCGTCGATTGCCGTGATCCGACTCAGGCGCACGAGGTAGATGGGCGAGAACGCCTTCTCCTCGATCAGCTGCAGTTGAATTCCCGGTCCCAGATCGTCGTCGCCGGAAACGAATTTCTCTCCGGTTTGCGGATCAACGCCGACGCGCTGGACCACAAAATAGTCCGCGAAGCTATGGCGTTGGAAATGGAAGAGGAACTCTTTGTCGCGATGCGACAAAGCGACGGTGTTGATACTCGATTTGCCGTACAGGAACCATTGCAGGCCGGCGTTCTCGTCGATGGCGATGACCGGCCGGCTATCCAGGGTGCGGATGAATCGGCCCAGCCAGTTGGTGGCGCGAGCCGCCATGTTCTGCTGGGTGTAGCGATGCATGGCCATGCTGGGCACCGAAAAGGCGACCAGATAACCGAGCGCTCCGGTCGCTGCGATCGCCCAGCGCCGGCGATGGGGCACCAGCTGGGGCCAGATGTAAACCAGGGCCAACACGAGCATCAGGTGCGCCGGCAGGCTGAGCCGCCGGATGATCACATCGTCCCACCTTCCCCAAAAATAGCAGAGCATAAAGGCGGTGTGGACCAGCAGGCCGAGGAGGAACAGGCAAGAGACGGCCTCGGCGGGATGCTCTCGAAAGATCTCCCGGTACCGACGAAACAACAGCAACAGGAAGAATCCGACCCCGAATACGCCGGCTACGCCCACGAGCCATGAGTTCGGCTGGGTGCCATCGAAGCAGAGGAAAAAATTCATGGCGTGGCCGACGTTGTCGTAGAAATAGCGCAACCCAAACGGATGGTCGGCTCCCGCAATGTCGCCCAGCTGCCACGAGGCTTGGGACACCTTGAAGACATTGTACTGAAGCGGACAGATGACCATGAGGAGAGGGGTGGCGATGAGCATCCCCGGCAGATTGACGCGCCGCGTCCGCCACCAGAGGTAGGCGACCGTCAGCGCCACCGGGAGGAGAAACAACACCGACTCGTAGCGGACCTGGGCGAGGAGCACCCCGGCAAGCACGAACGCGCTGAGGCGGTCGCCGTCACCGGGCACATCCGCCGCACGCTGGCCCAGCCACCACGTCAGCACGATCATCACCATGTTCAGCAGTTCGAAGCCACTTCCGCAGGCGTTTTGAACCACCAACGGCACCCCGATCAGAAGCAGAACCGCGGTGTATGCGCCTCCCCACCCGGCGAACCGACGGGCCACCAGCATCACAAGGGCGACCAGCGCCAGAGACAGGACGGCATTGAGCCAAAACGCGTTGGTTACGCGGTAACCCGTGAGGTCATGCACCACGGATAACAGGAAGGGAAAGAACAGCGGACGCTTGTCCACGAACGTGGTGAAGGGGGTGAAGTCTCCGGCATAGTCATAGC
>JBAIXJ010000841.1:0-1807 GCA_037916645.1 Opitutales bacterium
GAGGCCGCCGCGGCACGGAACCCGAACGTGAGGTTCAGCTTCGACTAGGCGGGATCTCTCGCGCCCTGCGGCCTCGCCTCGTCGATGATCCTGCGGAAGCGCGGATCGTTCCGGATCGGGTCGAAGCTGGACAGAATGAGGTAACTCCACAGCCACGGCCCGCGCGGCCGCGTGTGCTCCAGGACCCGGATCGCGCGGTCGTGCCAGCCCAGCGCGATCGCCGCCTGCGCGAGGTTGTATCCGTCGCGGACCCACACCGAATCCTGACGCTCCGCGGCCACGAGCCGCGGCTCGATCCGCGCCGCCGCCTGCGTCCTGCCGCCCGTCATTGCCTCGATGGCGGAGACGGCCGCGACCGCCTGAACGGCGTCCGGCGGCGCAAGCCGGTTGACCATCTCCGCATCCCGCACCGCCCCACTGGTGTCTCCAAGGCCGATCTTCGCATACGCCCGGAGCGTCAGACCGAGCCAGTTCCCCGGATCCACCGCGACCGTGCTGTCCAGCCAGCTGGTCGCCTCGCGGTAGCTCCGAAATTCGAGAGCGATGAGCGCGAGATCATTCGTGGCCTCCGCATACCGCGGGTCGAGCCGGAGCAGCCTCTGCAGGACCTCGCGCGATTCGTCGAAATGACCCCGGCGCCGCAGCACCGTCTCCAACTCCTCGTAGCTCATGAGGTCCGCCGGGTCGAGCCGTATGGCGCGCCTGAGCGCCGCGACCACGCTGTCGGGACTGGCGCGTGGCTCGAAGCCCAGCAATCCGGTGCGCGCACGCCAGGCGATCGCGAGCACGCTGTCCCGGCGCAGGGCGCGGTCCGCCGCCGCGTTGCCGCGCGCCAGGAGCGTCTCCGCCGGGAGGCCCGGAAGCAGCCAGCCCCAGTTCAGCGCGGCCCGGTACAGGTCGGCGATCGCAGCCCACGCGGCGGTGAACCCGGTATCGATCCGCAGCGCCGCATCGTACTCGGCCAGCGCGCGCGGAAGATTCGACGCGTCATACCCGGCGGCCAGGCGGTTGCCGCGCAGAAAGTGATCGTACGCCACCGGGTCCGTGGTAGGCCGGCGCGCGAGATCCCGGCGCTCCGCCGGGAGCAGCCGTCCCGCAACGTTGCGGGCAACGGCTTCCGCGATCTCGGCCTGTACGCCGAGCACGTCCGTCGCCGTCGTGTCGTAACGCGCCGTCCAGACCTGCTCGCCCGTTCGGGCGTTGACCAGCTCGACCGTCACCTGCAGCCGGCCGGCTGCGCGCTGGATGGTTCCCGATACGAGGTGCGCCGCCCGCAGCCGCTCCCCCAGCTGCGCCGGCTCCAGTTGGGCGGCATTGGGAATGCGCCGCACCGCCGTGCGGGAGGCGACGGTGAGCCGCGGCACCTGACCGAGCGCCGTGCTGATCCCGTCAGCCAGGCCCTCCGCGAGATAGGTGTCGCCCGTGTCCGATGACAATCGCTCGAAGGTGAGCACCGCCACGCTCCGACCGGCGCCTCGCCCCCCGACCAGACGCGCCGCGCCGTATGCCAGCACCGCCAGCATCACGAGCGCGGCAGCCGCCGCCCAGACTCTCCGCGCACTCCGCCCGCCAAAACGCGCGACGAGCGCCGGAACCGCACCGGTGGGAGCCATGCCGCCGCTCGGCGTCGCAAGCGCCTCGAGCTGCGCGTGCAGCTCCGCCGATGACTGCCACCGGTCCGCCGCCTTCTTCTCGAGACACCGCATGACAACGGCGGACACCGCGCCGGGGACAGCCGCACGGTGCCGGGTGAGCGGCTCCGGGGTCTGAGTGACGTGCGCCGCGAGAGTCGCCTCGGGCGTCGTTT
>JBAIXJ010000842.1:0-2049 GCA_037916645.1 Opitutales bacterium
TCCACCCGCGCCGGCGGCAACGTCGGCTACGTGGTGACGCGCGACTGGGCGGTGAAAAACCGGTCGTTTGTCTTCGATCTCTCGCCCTGGGGCGATGAGCGGCCGGCGGACGATCCCGACCAGCGACTCGGGCTCGATCTGGAAACCTACCGGATGATCCTGGAGGAGGTGCTGCGCCAGACCGCGGGCCGCCAGATGACGGAGCTGACCGGCTTCTTCGTGTTCACGAAATACAGCAACTTCGGCGGGCACGCGAGCGCCCACGAGCCGGTGCCGACGGAGTGGGAAACGGTCCATGTGATCACGCCCTACAACGTCTACCAGAACACGGTGTCCAGCGACTGCTACAACCAATCGTTGCACAGCCAGGCGCCCCGGCGGGACCTCCGGCAGCGTCACGACGTCAAGCCGGTCCCGCTCGAGAAGAAGGTCTACCTTTGCGTCTTCATGGCGGACTATGACTCGGCCTACGTGCTCTACGATTTCCTGCCGAAGAACTGGGACGATCCCAACCGCGGCCGGATCCCGCTGGCCTGGGGCATCAATCCCAACCTGCTGGAAACCTACCCCGACCTGATCGCCTACTTCTACAGCACGGCGACGCCGGCCGACACGTTCACCGCCGACGCCAGCGCGGCCGGCTACGTGAACCCCAACCGCATCCGGCCCGAATTCCTCCCCCTGTTCGTGCGGCACAACCAGAGGTTCTTCCGCGAGGCGGACATGACCATCGCCCCGATGGTCCTGGACTGGGATCAACCCACGCCCGCCGTGAAGGACGCCTTCCAGCAGTTCGCGCCCGACGGCTACGGCACGATCATCTGGAATATGCACACGAACAGCGGGAAGCCCGTCGAGCCGCAGGTGTGGAAGGGCATGCCGATCCTCGAGCTGATCAACGATGCCAACGAGAATCCCAGCCCCGAACAGACCGCCGACATCATGGCCAGCGCCATCGCGAGGCGCGGCCTGCGGGAGCCGGGATTCTACCTTTTCCGGATCGTGTGGACGAACCCGACCACCATCGCCGATTCCCTCGCCATCCTGCGTCGCAAGCATCCCGATCTGAATTTCGAGCTCCTCGACCCCTACACGTTCTTCGCCCTCTTCAAGAAATCCATGGCGCCGTGACCGGCCGTCGACGGCTTCCCGGCCCCGCAGCCCTTTTTCGCCCCCAGCAACCCCAAGCAACAACCCCTCCGCGCCCCGGAACTACCGCGGCGGCGCGTCCCCGAACGTCCCCATGCATTCCCTCGCCCCTCTCGACTACACCATCATCCTCGGCTACCTCGGCCTGAGCCTCGTCATGGGCCTGCTCATGACCCGCAAGGCGAGCTCGGGCCTGGACCACTACTTCCTCGGGGGCCGCACGCTGCCGTGGTACCTGCTGGGGGTGGCCGGCATGGCGAACTGGTTCGACCTGACCGGAACGATGATCATCACCTCGTTCCTGTACATGCTGGGACCGCGCGGGCTGTTCATCGAATTCCGCGGCGGCGCCGTCCTGATCCTGGCGTTCATGCTGGCGTACACCGGCAAGTGGCACCGCCGCTCGGGCTGCATGACCGGAGCCGAGTGGACGATCTACCGCTTCGGCGAAAGCAAGGTGGCGGAGTTCGTGCGGGTGCTCGGAGCGGTCATGACGATCATGACGGCCGTCATGATGCTGGCCTACCTCATCCGGGGCGCGAGCCTGTTCCTCGGCATGTTCTTCCCGTGGCCGCCCATGGTCACGACCCTGGTGCTCGTCACGGTGACGACGCTCTATACGATGAGTTCGGGCTTCTACGGGGTGGTGCTGACGGACCTGGTCCAGGGGATCATCGTCATCGCGTCGTGCCTGATCATCGCCTTCACGGCGTGGCACCAGATCCCCGATACCGCCAGCCTGGCAGCCACCGCCTTGCAGGTCACGGGCAACCCCCAGTGGACCGCCTCCCACCCCGTCTGGTACACCCCGATGCCTCCGGGGTACGAGGCGTATTCCCCGCTGATCATGATGATGGCGTTTTATTTCGTGCGGCATTTCCTCGGCGGCCTGGGCACGGG
>JBAIXJ010000843.1:0-2827 GCA_037916645.1 Opitutales bacterium
TTCCACCTCAGATCTCAACCCCCCAAAGGAGTGCCCCATGCCACACTTCAGCTACACCGCAGTGGATGCCGCGACCGGACGCCGGCGCGCCGGCGATCTCGAAAGTGCGACCGAGGAAGCGGCCGTCGGCGCCCTGAAGGCCCGCGGTCTCTATCCGACCTCGCTGGCCCCCCAGGCTCCACTGGCCGCGGGAACCGGCGGGCCCCCGGTCCGGCGGACGGCGCGGTGGCCCGTGCTGACGCGGCTCCGCCGAGGAACTGGCGGCCGGGAGCTGACGGTCTTCACCCGCCAGCTGGCGGCGCTGATGCGCGCGGGCATGCCGCTGGTCCGGAGCCTGGATCTCCTGACGCGCCAGGCGCGCGATCCGCGATGGCGCGAGGTCGTCGGGACGCTGGCGGACTCCATCCGCACGGGCGGCACATTCGCCGACGGCTTGGCGCGATGGCCGGGGACATTCGACCGTTTGTACCTGGGTATGGTTCGGGCGGGTGAGACCGGGGGCACGCTGGAGGCGATCCTGGAGCGGCTGGCGCGTCATCGCGAGAAGGCCGGCCGGCTGAAGGCGCGCGTGCAGGCGGCGATGGTGTATCCCGCGGTGATCATGGCGGTGGCCGGGGCGATCGTCGGGGCGCTGATGGTGCTGGTGGTGCCCAAATTCGAGGCGATCTTCTCGGGCGTACTCAAGGGGGCCCCGATGCCGGCGCTGACGCAATGGGTGCTCGCGGCCAGCCGCCTCGCGGGTCGGCACTGGCCCGCCGTC
The DNA here is from genome assembly GCA_037916645.1 of Opitutales bacterium. Lineage (GTDB taxonomy): Bacteria > Verrucomicrobiota > Verrucomicrobiia > Opitutales > Opitutaceae > Fen-1467. The sequence continues at coordinate 761 of JBAIXJ010000843.1, forward strand.
GTTGGCGTACTGGTGCTGGTGCTCGCGGCCGTTCGCCTGGCGGGACGCACCCGGGCGGGGGCGCGTACCCTCCATTGGCTCGGGCTCCGATGCCCGTTGGTGGGACCGCTGCTGCTCCGGACCGCGGTGGCGCGGTTCAGCCGGACCCTGGGCTCCATGCTGGCGAGCGGTGTTCCCATCCTGGACGCGCTGGAACTGACGCGCGCCACCTGCGGGAACCTGCTGGTGGCGGAGGCGCTCGGCGCGGTGCAGCGCCGGGTGCGCGAAGGGGAGGGAATCGCGCGGCCCCTGGCCTCCACCGGCGTCTTTCCACCGATGGTCGCGGGCATGGTCGAGGTGGGGGAGGAGACGGGGACGCTGCCCGGCATGCTGACGCAGGTCGCCGACCTCTATGACGACGAGGTCGACACCACGGTGGCCGCCCTCACCAGCTTGATCGAGCCGGCCATGATCGTCCTGATGGCATTGCTCGTGGGCACGATCGTGATCGCCCTGTTTCTGCCGATCATCCGGATCATCCAGGTGCTCGGCATGTGAGGCCGGACGAGGGCTCGTCTCGGGCCGCCAATGCATTTGCCCGTTCCGGCGAACCGCCTACGCTGCCGGACGAGTCGAGCCGCCCAGCACGCACTCGTGAAAGGAGTCAACGCATGAAACCTGTCGCGACCCTATCCTGTTTCCTGACGGCGCTTGCATCCGTGGGGCTGACGCCCGGCCGGGCGCAGGAGGGCGCTTCGCGGTCGGTTTGCGGGGGCCAGCCCGGACGCCGAGGCGCGTCGATGAGGAAAACGGTTGCAAAAGTTTGCAGCACCGTGGAGAAATCACCCCACCATCCCTAAGATGCCTTCCAGCAGGCAGCCCACGCCTGCGTTCCCCCCGTCCAGTTCGGGTTACGCTGCAAACGTATGCGGCCGCATCGGGCCGGCGCTCCGGCGTGACTTGATCGGGACAAGGCGTCACCCGGTCGCGCCTCATGCCTTCAACTCCGCATTCTAGCTCCAAAGCCACCCGGGCGGGAATCGTCCAGATCGCCGCGCGCCTCGGCGTCTCGCCCTCGACGGTGTCGCGGGCGCTTCGGCCGGAGACGGCCCATCTCGTCGAGGCGGAGCGGCGCAAGGCGATCCTCGACCTTGCGGAGCAGCAGCATTTCTCGCCGAATCCCGGCGCCCGCATCCTGCGGAAGGGGGTGAACTCGACCCTGACCGTCGTGATCCCGCTCGACGAGAACATCTTCTTCTCGGAGTACTACGGCCGTTTCCTGTCCGGCACCCTGCATGCGGCAGCGGCCCGGGGGTGGGGGGTGCACATCAGCACGTTGCGGCGCACGCCGGGAACGACCTTCCGGCAGGCGATGCAATACCTGGGCCTCGACACCTCGGGCATCATCTACCTGGCCGAGCCGCTGTCGCGGGCCGACGTGCAGGAACTGCGGGGCTACCGCCGGCCGTTCATCATGACGAAGTCGGCGCTGTCGCCCGACGTCAAGGCGGGCGATCTGGACCAGCCCGTCGTGGGCGTGGACAATTTCTCCGGCGGGCAGACGGCGGCCAATTTCCTCCTGCAATTGGGGCACCGGCGCATCGCCCTGCTGCTGGGGCCGTCCGGCTCCCGGGATGCGGTCGAACGCCGGCAGGGTTATCTCAGCGTGCTCGAGAAGAACGGCGCGGTGCCCCGGCCCGAGTGGATCCGGGAAGGACCGTTCAGCTCCGAGACCGGCCGCACCGGCATGACGGCCCTGCTCGAGGCCAAGGAGCGGCCGACCGCGGTCTGTTGCGCGAGCGACGAGATCGCGTTCGGCGCCATCCACGCCGCCCGCGTCATGGGCCTGCGCTGCCCCAAGGACATCTCCATCGTCGGCTTCGATGACGGCCTGTGGGCCACGGCCTGCCGGCCGGCATTGACGACGATCCGGCAGCCGCTGGCCGACCTGGCGGAGCGGGCGGTCAGCCTGCTGGTCGAGGCGGCGACCGCGCCCGGCAAGGCGCACCGCACCGTGCTGAACGACATGCCGGCGGCGATGGTGATCCGCGAATCGACCCACTCCGCGCCGCCGATCAATCCGGCCCA
>JBAIXJ010000844.1:0-3797 GCA_037916645.1 Opitutales bacterium
CTGGTCAGGGGCGGGGGTTGTTTGCGCCGACAGGCGCAACCCGGCGATCAGACACATCACGGAGGTGACGGATGCGGCAAAAAACCGCGCAGTCAGTCGTTTCATGATTTGGTGGGGGTTAGGAACAACCGAAGACATCAAGGTCACGGTTACAGCGCGGCTACGCCGCGCGGACTTCGCGTCGGGGTGACGGATCAAGGTTTAGGTAGTTGAATTCACCCCGCTATTGGGCGAATTGCCCTGATTTCGGGGTGACCCGTCGACAAGACGGGGTGGCTGGACAGAATCGGAACTAAACACTCATCGGCCATACTGCACAGCGGTGTGTTGTTCATCCATTTGACCAGATCCGAGGCCAGTCCGCAAAATTTCGCGTTTACGCCGATCACCCAACCATCCCCGGCACCGAGAATGCCGGCCCCACCACGGCAAAAACGCACACGAAGAACCTCCGACGGCCGATCAGCTCCGCCGGGGTTTGGTCGAAACCGCGTCTGATGCCGGCAAAATCCGCTCTACTCCATTCCTCAGGCCCACCGCCCGTGCGGAGATCGCTGTTCGCATGCCGATTCAGCTTCGGCTCGTCGGGAAAACAGAATAAGGGCCGACCGCCAGCGCCATTATGCTCGTTGCTACTTCGCCGTACGCACGCGGCCCAGGGCTCCGCGGCCTTAATTGTCCGACTCCCGCCACTCGACGGGAAGCAGAGTCGTCGCGGGATTCGACGACAATCCCCGGAGGTTCATCTGAAGGCGCATGATCAGCAATTCCATGGCCCGCCTTCCGAGGTCGCGATTGAGCGCCGGCACGTACCGGTGATGCGCATGCGCGCCGCTGGTTTCGATCGAGGCCCAGGTGACGCGGCGCCCGGTTCCGCCGGAAGCCCGCTCCTCCAGGTCGGCCACGTTGGCCCCGCAGGCCACGGCGGCATCGATCCTCTCGGCCGCAATCCAGTCCCGCAGGTCCGCCGCGCCGTTTCCTTCTTCATCCTCGAGCCGAAAGAACGCCGCGGTCCGCGCCGTGCTTTGCACCCGGCTCTCCACCAGAAACCCCGCCCGCAGCTGCCCCTCGAACTCCGGGCCCAGCTCGCGGTTCACGACGAAGCCGACGTTTTCCGCGCCGTGCTGGCGGAGATGGCGGACGCACAGCCGGGCCGCCTGGCAATAGTCCGCGGAGATGTTGTCAACCCGCGGCTCCACCTGCATTGACTCGATCCCCACCACGCAGAACTGGGCCCAGTCGATCGGCAAGGCCCGGGTGGCCGGGGAAAGCGCGCCGAGCAGGATGCCCGCGATGCCCCGGGCCTGCAGCACCTGAAACAGCCGCGTGGGCGAAAGCTGGCTCGGCCCTACAAAAAAGACCTCCAGGGTGTAGTTCAGCCGCTTTGCCTCCTCGCGAGCCGAGGCAAAGATGGCCTCGTGCCGTTCGGAATGGGAAAACGCCGTGGGGCCGGCCAGATCGCTGACGAACGCCACCTCCCCCAGCGGCCGCGGCGGCTCCAGGGTGCGCCGGTGCAGGTTGAAAAGATCCAGCATCGGGTCCGGACGGTAGCCGAGCTCCTCGGCGATCTTCCGGATGCGCTCGCGCGTGGCGGCGCACAGCTTCGGCTGGTTGCGCAGGGCCAGCGACACCGTGCTTTTGTGCACGTGGGCGGCCAACGCCACATCGGACATCGTTACCCGCCGATGATCGGACGCCGGAGGGTTCATTCTTTTCGCGCGGCGCACGGCGGCGCCGAAGCGCCGTCCTGCCATGATCCCGCCACATAGGTCGCGGCGTTCGGCGTCGTCAGACCCCGTTTGCGGCGCATGATGAGGAGCGCCACGGCTTCCGCCGCCTTTTGACCCACCACGAAATGGTGCTGGATGACCCCCGCGAGCCCGGGATCGGGTCCGTTCAGGCAGAGGCAGACGCAGGCGACGTCCTGTGGCACCCGCAGTCCGCCGACACGCAGGAGATCGCGCACCGACCCCCAGCTGCTGAGCACGACGTCCAGGCGCTGCGCGCGGATCCATTCGGCCACCCGGCGGGCCGTGGCGGAATAGTCGAAATGCTCGCGGCAATACAGAATTGGTATGCTGGGAATCCCCAACTCTTCCTGCGCGAGGTAGCATCCGGCTGAATAAAGGTCCTGGGTGGTCTCCTCCTCCGACTGGCCCACCGCCATGCCGATCCGGCGGTAGCCCAGCCGGTGGGCGTTGTGAAAGGCCGTCCGCGCGATTTGCAGCTGGTCGTTGGCCACGAGCGTCGCGTCGGGAACCATGAACGCGGAGTCGATCTTCACCACGGCGTAGCGCGTCCAGTCGAGCTCGAGCCGCCGCAGCTGGGGGTCAAAGGCGCCGATGATGATCCCGTCGGTCCGGCCGGGATCGACCTGGCGTTCAATCTCCCGGCCGTCCGGTTTGCCCTCGTCGATCAACAGGAGGTCGCAGACATAGCCCATCAGCTCCGCCTGGTGCCGCACCCCGTCGGCAAACTGCCGCATGAAGGGAAACTCGTCGGCCTGCTCCGGCGACCAGCGGTTGGTCACAAAAACGATCCGCGGCTCGCGATGCAGCCGGCTGCACTGGCTCCGCTGCGCCGCCAGGGCCAGCATCACCGGGTCGGCCCGGTAGCCGATCTGCTCGGCGATCTGCCGGATCCGGTTCCGGGTCTCGGCGGGGATCCGGCCATTGCCGTGAAGCGCCTTCGACACGGTCGAGTAATGGACCTTCGCCGCCTCCGCGACCTGTTTGATGGTGACGCGCACCTCTCGAGACTCCTTTGGGCTCTGCTGCTCGCTGCAACGACCGAAGATTCGCGACGGACGTGGCAAGGGGCCGCGAACGGCGGGTTGGACTGGCCTCCGGGGAACTCAGCCCGGCCCGAGCGTGCCGACCTGGGATCTGCCACGGTTTCGGCCGTCCACGAAATCCGCCGGGCGGCCTTTTGCCAAGGAATATTCCGCGGCCGGACGTCCGCGACGCGCCATTCTCTTCGCCGGCCGCCACGCAATCCTTTCATCCTCAGGCGGCGAGCCGCGCTGGCCACTGCAATCCCGCCGCCGGTGCAAAAATGCCCGACCCGGCCGGCGCCCGTGCGGCTCGGAGGTCAACCCGCGCCGTCGGCCGGCCGGGTTACGGCCGGGGCCTGTCGCCCGGACCCGATCCCAGTGCCTGGAGGACGGACTCAAGGGCCTGCCGGGCCGCAGCATCGTTCGGCGTCAGGCGCACCTCCTCGCGAAACGCCGCCGCCGCCGCCCGCAAATCCCCCATTTGAACCAAGCTTGCGCCCAGGCTGTGCCACGCCGGCGCCAGATCCGCCCTCAAACCCACCGCCGTCTGAAACTCGGCCATCGCGTCGCGCACCCGCCCGGGCAACCGGGCGAGCGCCAGGCCCAGGTTGTAGTGCGCCTCCGCATAGTCCGGCTTCAGCCGCACCGCCGTCTGATATTCGGCGACCGCCTCATTCAGCCGCCCCGGCGTCTGGTACCAGGCACTGCCGAGGTTGTTGTGGGCCTCCGCATAATCCGGTTTCAGCCGCACCGCCTCCTGGAACTGGGCGACGGCGTCGTTCCGCCGCCCTGGCAGACGGGACCAGGCATTCCCCAAACCGTTGTGCGCCTCGGCGTAATCCGGCTTCAGCCGCAGCGCCGTCTGGTACTCGGCAATCGCGTCGTCCAGCCGCTCGGTCGACCGCGCCAGGGCGTTCCCCAGGTTGTTGTGCGCCTCGGCGTAGTCCGGGTTGAGACGCAGGGCGCTCTTGAATTCGGCGATCGCGTCGTCCAGCCGCCCCGGCTGCGTCCACCAGACGAGGCC
>JBAIXJ010000845.1:0-1667 GCA_037916645.1 Opitutales bacterium
GCCATGTGCAGCGCCCATTCCTGCGGTCCGCCGGCCGGAGCGTCGGGGGCGACGTCCCAGTCGGGCGCGGGCTGCTGGAGCGAGGCGTTGATGACCGGTGCCTCGGCCGTGGGCAGTGGCGCATCCAGCAGCGGCGGCGTATCCGGCATCTGCGAGGCGTCAGGCGCGGCTGCGGGAGCAGGCACGTCGAGCGCGACGACGTCGACCGCGTCGGCCGGTGGCGGCGGGAGTTCGGGAGCCGGAGGCGGCGGGAGTTCGGGGGCTGGCGGAGGCGGAGCGTCCGGCAGCGGCGCGGCCAGCGCATCGGCGGGCGCGTCCGGTGGCGGCGGCGCCACCGGGTCGGCGGGCGGAGGCGGGAGCTCGCCGTTGAGGCCGACCGCGTCGAGCGCGCCGTGGACGACCTGCTTGGCAGGCTCCACCACATTGCGCGGCGTGGCGCTGGACAGTCCCGTGCCGCAGACCGGCCACGCGCCGCGGCCCTGGGTGGCGAGCACGCGCTCGGCGACCGCGATCTGCTCTTCCTTGGTGGCCATGTGCGCCGACGGGGCGTATTCGGCGCCGCCGTGCGAGCGCCAGGTGCTGGGGGAGAACTGCAGTCCGCCCTGGTAGCCGTTTCCGGTGTTGATGGCCCAGTTGCCGCCGGACTCGCATCTGGCGACTTTGTCCCATTCGCCGTCGGTAGCGGCACTGGCGTGCCCGGCGAGGGCGAGGCCTCCGCCGCCGATGACTGCGCCGGTGAAGGCGACTTTGGCGACTGATTTGGCCGATGTAGTGGGCTTGCGGTGCCGTCCACTCATAGGTGCGTTGTTTCCTCTCTTACGCGCCCACGAGGTCAGCTGTCGGGTTCGGGCAGGAGAGGTTGCCCGGCCGGTGTCGGTGAAAACAACGGCTTCACCCCAAGGAGCCGCAAGCGGCTCCTGGTCCTTATGTCCGGTGGACCGGTGGGTCCCCCGCCTCCATCCCTGTTGTTCGTCGTGTTCCTGCCCAACGGATGGAGCTCGGCGCTATCGGGACAGGAAGGGCCAGCCGATTAGGGTCGTTTGGCTTGCGGAAGAACATAGCGGCTCGCAACGTTGTAGTCATGTTTTGTCTGACCGGGCGTTTCGGGGGTCGGCAAAATCTAAAAGGGCTCTAAAACCCCAGGAGTCCCGGGCGTTTCTGCTGGTGTTTTTCGCAGATCACGGTTCTGTAGCCAGTTCGTGACCGTTTCGTGATGTGACGCAAATCACTTTTATCCGCCGGCAAAGGGCGGAAGCACATCGATCGTCTGCCCGTCGGACAGGTTTAGCGCCTTGTCGCGCACGGCGACGCCGTCGCACAGAAAAGAACACCTCTGCAGCACCCGAGCAAGCTCCGCGTCACGCGTGGCGAGCTCATCGACCAGCCCGTCGACGGTGATGCCGCATGGCAGGCGCAACGCTTCACTCTCGATTCCCGCTGCGGCGCGGGCAGCGGCGAAGTAGCGCACGGTCAGCGCAACCGTCGCCGTCGGTGCGGGATGGGTTCTCATCCGCCGATGGCACTCATCGGGCGGTCGGGCTGGATGAAATCCGGGTCGTTGATGCCGTGACCCGCGGGCTTGGCCCACATCGCGGCCCGCCACGCCGCCTCGAGCGCGTCGTCGTCGGCGTCCGCGCGGATGAGCGTGCGTAGGTCGGTCTCCTCGC
>JBAIXJ010000846.1:0-2374 GCA_037916645.1 Opitutales bacterium
TTAGCTTTCACCACTAATGCACACTAATGAACACTAATCCGGCCGACGAACTCCATAAGCAGGAGGGATATGATTTCATGGCTGCGGCCTTCGAGGTCTACAACGAGATGGGCAGCGGCTTCCTAGAGGAGGTCTATCAGGAGTCGCTCGAGCTAGAACTTACGGAACGCGGAATCCCATTCGTCGCTCAGCCGAAGCTCAAAATTTACTACAAGGGTCGCCCGCTGAAGAAGCACTATGAAGCTGACCTCATCATCATCGGCGAAATCGTGGTCGAACTCAAAGCGCACAAGACGTTGGCCCCGGAGCACGAGGCGCAGCTCCTCAATTATCTGAAGGCGACGCGCAAACGCGTCGGCTATCTGGTCAATTTCGGCGCCTTTCCCCGCTTGGAGTGGAAAAGGCTGGTCGTCTAGTGCAGGGACTTAGTGGCCATTAGTGTGGATTAGTGGTTAAAGAAAATGTCCGTCTCCGAACAACTCTTCGCGCGCGCGCTGCAGCTGATGCCCGGCGGGGTGAACTCGCCGGTGCGGGCCTTCCGCTCCGTCGGCGGCGCGCCGTTCTTCGTCAAGGCGGCGCGCGGCGCCACGCTGGTCACGGCCGACGACCGCGAGCTGATCGATTTCGTCTGCACCTGGGGGCCGGCGATCCACGGCCACAACCACCCGCGGATCAAGGCGGCGATCGCCGCCGCCCTCGAGAACGGCACGAGCTTCGGCACGCCCAACCCCTACGAGGTCGAGATGGCCGAGCTGATCACGCGCTTCGTGCCCTCGATCCGGAAGGTCCGGATGTGCAACAGCGGCACCGAGGCCACCATGTCGGCCATCCGCCTGGCCCGCGGGTTCACCCGGCGCGACAAGATCATCAAGTTCGCGGGCTGCTACCATGGCCATTCCGATTCGCTCCTGATCAAGGCCGGCTCGGGCGCGCTGACCCACGGCCACCCCGACAGCGCAGGCGTGCCGGCGGCGTTCGCCCAGGAGACGATCGTGCTGCCTTTCAACGACGCGGCGGCGCTGGAGGCGGCATTCGCCGCCAATCCCGGCGCGATCGCGGGCGTGATCCTGGAGCCCTACCCCGCCAACGTCGGCCTCATCCTGCCCCTGCCGGGCTTCCTGACCTACCTGCGCCAGCTCTGCACCGCGCACGGGGCGGTGCTGATCTTCGACGAGGTGATGACCGGCTTCCGCCTCGCCCGGGGCGGCGTGCAGGAGCTGGAGCAGATCACGCCCGACCTCACGACCCTCGGGAAGATCATCGGCGGCGGCCTGCCGGTCGGCGCGTTCGGCGGCCGCGCCGACATCATGGACCAGCTCGCCCCGCTCGGGCCGGTGTACCAGGCGGGAACGCTGAGCGGCAATCCGCTCGCGATGGCCGCCGGCATCGCGGCGCTGCGGCTGCTCGAGGAGACCAATCCGTACGCCCGCCTCGACGCCCTCGGGCGCCAGGTGCAGGCGGCCCTGCTGGCCGCCGCCCGCCACAAGGGCCTGCCGTTGCAGGTGCCGCAGAAGGGCTCGATGTTCGCCGTCTTCTTCACGCCCACGGCGGTGCGCGACTACACCACGGCGCTCAAGGGCGATGCCAGCCTCTTTGCCCGCTTCTTTCACGGCTGCCTCGAGCGCGGCGTCTACCTGCCGCCCAGCGCCTACGAAACCGCCTTCCTCAGCACGGCCCACGAGGGCGCGGCCATCGCGCGCGCGGCGGAGGTCATGAGCGCGGCGATCGCGGCCCTGTAGCCGGCTTGCGCCCACGCCGAAGGGAACTAATTTCCCCGTCTCCCGCTCGTAATATTCCTGGTGCACGCACGCGTTCCCACAGTCTCCGTCCGGGCCGGAGTGATTCTCGCCTGCGCCGTCCTCGCGGCCGCGGTCGCCTGGGCCCAGCCCGCCGGGGCGCCCATCCTGCCGCTGAGCGAGGTGCAGCCGGGCATGAAGGGCGAAGTCTGGACGGTCTTCCAAGGCACGCAGCCCGAACCCTTCACCGTCGAGGTGACCGGCATCATCCGCAACGCCCTCGGGCCCGGAAAAAGCCTGATCCTGTGCCGCCTCACCGACCCGCGCGTCCAGGACATGGGCGCGGTGGCGGGGATGAGCGGCAGCCCCCTTTATCTCGACGGCCGCCTCGCCGGCGCCCTCTCCTACCAGCTGCAGCGTTTCGAGACAGTGCGCTACGCCGGATTCACCCCCATCGAGGATCTCCTCGAGGTGACGCATCTGCCCGATGCCGCCAGCCCGGCAGCGCCGGCGCCCATCCCGCTCAAGGAACCGGCCGCCCCGGATCATCCACGGCCCACCGGCGGCGACGTGGCGCTGGGCCAGCCCGATTCCCCGTTTCAGCCGCTGACCCCGGTCTTCAACCTCAGCGGCGTCGA
>JBAIXJ010000847.1:0-3429 GCA_037916645.1 Opitutales bacterium
TCGGCTACGTCCTGGACCTGACGAACCGCGACTGGCAGCTGGCCTTTGTGATTTCCACGGGCATCTATTTCCTCGGCGCGATCTGCTGGCTGTTCATCGATCCGGTCACCCCGCTGGACCAGCGGGCCCGGACCTGAGAACACCGCCGGCGCGACCGCAGCTTTCCCTGCGCGACCTTTTTTGCCCTTCTGACGCCATGAACGATCGCACCGAGGTGCTCGATTCCGGTTCGCCCGAGATCTACGAGGTCCGCACGAACGCCGCGGGCGCAGCCGGCAGCCTCCCGCTGACCGCGGACATGCTGCGCAACAGCCCGAGCGGCGATTTGTTTGGGATGATGCAGAACGTCGGGATGGGCTGGGACCCGGCGGAGTCCTGGCGCAAGCAGTTCCTGATCCTCAGCACGCAGGGCGGTTTGCGCGCCCCCGACGGCCGGCCGGTCGCGCTGGGCTTTCACACCGGGCACTGGGAGGTCGGCCTGCTCGTCCAGGCGGCCGCCGAGGAGCTGCGCCGCCTGGGCGTGATCCCGTTCGCGGGATATTGCTCCGATCCGTGCGACGGGCGCACGCAGGGAACGACCGGCATGTTTGACAGCCTCCCGTATCGCAACGACGCCGCGACCCTCTTCCGGCGCCTCGCGCGCTCGCTGCCGCTGCGCGCCGGCGTCCTGGGCATCGCCACCTGCGACAAGGGCCTGCCGGCGATGCTGATGGCGGTCGCCGGCCTCGGCGACCTGCCCGGCGTGGTGGTGCCCGGCGGGGTGATGCTGCCGCCGACGACCGGGGAGGACGCCGGCGCGGTGCAGACGCTGGGCGCCCGGTTCGCGCACGATCTCGTGTCGCTGGAGGAGGCGGCGGAGCTGGGCTGCCGGGCCTGCGCGTCCCCCGGCGGCGGCTGCCAGTTTCTGGGCACCGCCGCGACCGCGCAGGTCGTGAGCGAGGCGCTGGGACTCTCGTTGCCGCATTCAGCGCTGGCGCCGTCGGGCCAGCCGGTGTGGCTGGACATGGCGCGCCGGTCGGCCCGGGCGCTCTGCCGGCTGGACGGGGAGGGGCGCGCGGGGCGCGACATTCTCACTCCGGCCAGCATCGAAAACGCGATGGTGCTGCACGCGGCTTTCGGCGGCTCCACCAACCTGCTGCTGCACATTCCGGCGATCGCCCATGCCGCGGGGCTGCGGCGCCCGACCGTGCGGGACTGGATCGTGGTCAACCGGCGGGTGCCGCGGCTGGTCAGCGTCCTGCCCAACGGCCCGGTGCACCATCCCACGGTGCGGGTGTTCCTGGCGGGCGGCGTGCCGGAGGTGATGCTGCACCTGCGCCGGCTGGGCCTCCTCCACCTGGACGCGCGCACCGTGTCCGGCGGGACGGTGGCCGAAAACCTGGACTGGTGGGAAGCCTCGGCCCGCCGGGCGCGGTTCCGCGAGCAGCTCCGCCGCCTCGACGGCGTGGATCCGGACGACGTCATCCTGCCGCCGGAGCGGGCGAAGGCGCGCGGCCTGAGCAGCACGCTGGTCTTTCCACGCGGCAATCTCGCGCCGGAGGGGGCGGTGGTGAAGGCGACCGCGATCGATCCGCGAGTGCTGGATGAACGCGGCGTTTATCTTCTGGAGGGTCCGGCCCGGGTCTTCGTCAGCGAGCGCGAGGCGATGGCGGCGATCAAGGGCGGGCGCATCAAGGCGGATGACGTCATGGTCCTGGCGGGGGTCGGGCCGATGGGCACGGGCATGGAGGAGACCTACCAGGTCACGGGTGCGCTCAAGCATCTGCCGTTCGGCAAGCACGTCGCGCTGCTGACCGACGCGCGTTTCTCGGGCGTGTCCACCGGCGCCTGCATCGGGCACATCGGGCCCGAGGGCCTGGCGGGCGGGCCGATCGGCAAGGTGCGCGACGGCGACGTGATCCGGGTGCACCTCGATTGCCGGCGCCTCACCGGGTCGGTCGATCTGGTCGGCGACGGAAGCCGCCGGTTTTCGGCCGCCAAGGGCAGCCGGATTTTGGAGCGGCGCGCGCCGCGGCGGGATCTGCGGCCCAACCCGGCGTTGCCCGAAGACACCCGGCTGTGGGCCGCGTTGCAGGCGGCGGGCGGCGGCACCTGGGCCGGATGCGTCTATGATCCGGACGCGATCATCGCCGCGCTCACGGCGAGCGGGCGACGAGCCGGGAAACCCCGGGGTGGGCCGGAACGGAACCGGTCTCGCGGCGCAAAAAAGTCTCGGAGAAAATAGATGTTGCAGTGGACCGGTGGGGGTCCACTTTGCGCCCTTGGCCAGGTCCCATGCATGGACAGGCGCGTGAACTCCGCCAGGACCGGAAGGTAGCAACGGCAACGACGTTCTGCCAGTGCCGTGGGGTGCCTGGCCACTTCGTTTGGGTTCAGGGTTCGGAGTTCTGAGTTTGGGGTTGAGGGCGGAAAACCGGAACATCGGAGATCGTATCCGATCGTGCTGACATCTGACTTCTGTCCTCTGGTCTCTGGCTTCTGACCTCTGAGTTTTGGATTGCACCGCAACGGTTCCGATTTGGACTAGCGCCACGTGTCCACGAGCTACCAGGTGATCGCGCGAAAATGGCGGCCGCAGACCTTCGCCGAGGTCGTCGGGCAGGATCACGTGGTGCGGACGCTGCGGAACGCGATCACGCGGAACCGGATCGCGCACGCCTACCTGTTCGTGGGGCCGCGTGGCACGGGCAAGACGAGCGTCGCCCGCATCTTCGCCAAGGCCCTCAACTGCACCGGCGGGCCCAAGGCGGATTTCGACCCGAACGACCCGATCTGCCAGTCGATCGCCGACGGCTCATGCCTGGACGTGATCGAGATCGACGGCGCCTCGAACAACGGCGTGGAGCAGGTCCGTGACCTCCGCGAGACCGTGCGCTACGCCCCGGCCCAGGGCCGGTTCAAGGTCTACATCATCGACGAGGTGCACATGCTCACGGCGGCGGCGTTCAACGCGCTGCTCAAGACCCTCGAGGAGCCGCCGGCGCACGTGAAGTTCGTCTTTGCGACGACCGACGTGCAGAAGGTCCTGCCGACGATCATCTCGCGCTGCCAGCGCTTCGACCTCCGGCCGATTCCGGTCGATCTCATCGTGGCGCGGCTGAAGGCGATCGCGGCCACGGAGAAGATCAAGGTCAGCGACGCCGCCCTCGCGAGCATCGCCCGGATGGCCGACGGCGGCATGCGCGACGCGCAGTCGATCCTCGACCAGATGATCTCGTTCTGCGGCGGCGAAATCGGCGAGGCGGACGTGCTGGACGTCTACGGGCTGGCCCCGGCGGAGAAGATCGCGGCGCTCGCCGGCGCGCTCGCGGCCGGCGACCACAAGAAGATCATCGAGATCGTGGACGAGTGCGACGAGAGCGGCCGGGATCTCGTGCGCCTGCTGGTGGACCTGCAGGGCCACGTGCGCGCCGCCCTGCTGGATGCGAT
>JBAIXJ010000848.1:0-2092 GCA_037916645.1 Opitutales bacterium
CGGTTTGCGGCGGCGCCGGCCGACGTCGGTCTGCTCGACGCGGCCAACCTGGCGTGGGCGGCGCTGACACCGGCGCAGCGAGCCGTCGATCCCGACTCGCTCGCCGCCGACCCGTCGCTCTGGCCGGTGGAAGTGACCGCGACGACCGGAATCAACTCCCAATGGGGGCGGCTGCCGGAGGGAACCGCCGTGGGCCTGCTGGCGGTCACCAACCGCGGCGCCGAGGTCGCCTGGCCGAATTCACCAAACCGGCTGAACGTGAATTTCGGCAGCACCGACCTGATCGCCCGGGCGCGCCAGCTGGCGCTGGTCGCCCCGGAGAAACGGCCCTCGCGCATCGCCGCCGCCCTCCAGGGCATCATGGTCGACGCCGACGGCCGGCCGTACCGCGACGAGCATCTCGGGGACAAGAAGTACTTCGCCCTCTATTTCGGCGCCGGCTGGTGCGCGCCGTGCCACACGTTCTCGCCCGCGCTCGTCAAGTTCCTCGACGAGGCGCTGCCGAAGCATCCGGAGCTGGCGGCGGTCTTCCTGAGCGACGACAAGGCGCTGCCGCCGATGTTCGCCTACATGAAGCAGGAACGGATGCCCATGCCGGCCGTGCCGCCACAGGCGGTGAACGGGTCCTCCCTCCTCCTGGGCTACGCGTCGCAGATGATCCCGCAGCTCGTGATCGTGGATCGTTTCGGCCGGGTGCTGGCCACCAGCGACGACAACCACGGCAACCGGATCGATCCGGCGGACACGGTCGCGGCGTTGGGCAAGCTGCTGGCCGGCCAGACGAGCATGTAAGGGTTTCACGCCGGTACGGGGACGGGCGCGGATTTCTGATTTGGTGCGGCAACTTGTAGGCCGCCAGCTCGCTGGCGCCATATTGCGCGAGCAAGCTCGCTGCCTACAATAGAACGAATTGCGCGGCGATATCGGACAGCCGAGGTCGGATGGGCGCCGCGGGGATTTGCGGCTTGCGCCGGGCCCGGCCCTGCATCTTGTTGCCCCATCCATGAGCACTCCTCCCGCCCCCGCCGAAAACGCCGTGATCGCGACCTCCTATGGCGACATGACCGTCGCCTTCTGGCCCGACGTCGCGCCGAAGACCGTCGAGAACTTCAAGAAGCTCGCCCGCCAGGGCTTCTATGACGGCACCGCGTTCCATCGTGTGATCAAGGGTTTCATGATCCAGGGCGGCTGTCCCAACACCAAGGCCGGCGCCAGGGGCATCCCCGGCACGGGAGGACCCGGCTGGAATCTCAAGGCGGAGTTCAACGCGAAGCCGCACCTGCGGGGCGTCATCTCGATGGCGCGCTCGTCGGATCCGGACTCGGCCGGCAGCCAGTTCTTCATCTGCCACGACGACGCCCGCTTTCTCGACCGGCAGTACACCGCGTTCGGCGAGGTGATCCAGGGGCTCGACGTCCTGGACCGGATCGCCAGCGTGCCCTGCTCGGGGAGCGGCAGCGAGCGGAGCCAGCCGGTCGAACGCATCGCGGTCACAAGCGTCCGCGTGGTGCCCGCGGCATAGCGGCCCCGGCGATACTCCGGTGGCGCGGGCGGTAACGGCTGCGCGCCGGCCGACCGCCTCCATTCCGGCGGGCTCAAACGGCCTGCCCGACGCCGCGGAACCCGGCGCCGGCCGATCGGGTCTCAGGCGCCGTCCGCCGATCGTGCCCCCTTTCTTGAAGTACTTCCGCGCGAGGCGGCGTTTATCCATTCGGGGATGGTCCCCCAACGATGAAAGCGACGGTCATTTCCGGCGGTTGTCTGTGCGGATCCGTGCGTTATGAGATCACGGGAACGCCCTTCAACATCACCCACTGTCACTGCGCGGATTGCCGCCGCAGCAGCGGGGCGCCGTTCGTGACGTGGGCCACCTTTCGCCGCGGCGATTTTCACTTTCTCTCGGGGCTGCCGCGCGGGTTTCGGTGGGCCGGACGGTGGCGTTCGTTCTGTCCCTATTGCGGCACGCCGCTGACGTTCCTGTCGGGTCCGGACGCGGATGAGATCGACGTGACCGTCTGCAGTTTCGACGAGCCGGCGGCGGTCACCCCGGCGGATCACACTTGGACCGAGGATCGGCTGCCGTGGATCCGCC
>JBAIXJ010000849.1:0-4820 GCA_037916645.1 Opitutales bacterium
CCACGGACGCCCCAATCGTCGTGGACCGCACCGGCCAGAACGGTCAGCCGATCACCATCGCGGCCGAAACCGTGGGCGGCGTGGAGATCGCGGGCACCAGCGGCTTCCATGTCGCCGCGCCGGCCGCATACGTGGTCATCTCCGGATTCGTCTTCAGCCACGCCTCGGGCGCCGACGTGATCGACGTGGACACCACCGCGGTGCGGTTCACACGGAACACATTTCGCTGCGCGGGCGACGGGACCTATCTGTCCGTTTCGGGCGACGACGCGCAGATCGACCACAACGACTTTAGCGCCAAGGCGGGCTCCGGGCCCATGGTGGCGGTGTCGGGCGCCGCCAGCCAGATCGCCCGGCGGGTGTGGGTCCACCACAACCACTTCCACGATCTCGGCAACGCGGGCTCGGAGGGCGCGCAGATGCTGCGGTTCGGCCTCGCCAGCTCCCACGGCCAGACCACGGGCGCCGGCCTCGTCGAGCATAACCTTTTTGCGCGCAGCCTGGGCGTGAGCGACCTCGTCGCCAACCGGTCCTCCGGCAACACCTATCGCTACAACACCTTCGTCGACAGCCCCAACGCGCACGTCACCCTGCAACTCGGCGACGACTGCCTCGTCTACGGCAACTACCTCCGCAACACCGAGGGCCTCCGCCTCTACGGCCGGCGCCACCAGGTCTTCAGCAATTACTTTGAGAAAAACTACATCGCGATCGACCTCGGCAACGGCGCGCCGGACCCCGAGGACGGCTCGCCGAACACCCATGCCCGCCCGGACAACTGCCTCATCGCGTTCAACACCTTCCTCGAAAACAACACCCATATCCAGATGAGCGGGCGCAAGCCGGTGGCCCTGGGGGCGAGCGACACCACCATCGCGGACAACCTCTTCGCCGGCGGCGGCCCCCCGGCGCGTTTCCGCGGCCCGACGACCGGCACGGTCTGGAGCGGCAACCTGGTCTGGGACATCGCCAGCGCGGGCGACCTGCCCCCCGAGGGCTACACGCGGGAAGATCCGCTGCTGGCGCCCGCCGGAGCCGACGGCCTCCGCCGGCTCCAGCCCGGCAGTCCAGCCATCGCCTCCGCCGTGGGCGATTATCCGGCGGTGACGGTGGATCTGGAGGGACGCCCCCGCCCGGAGAAGAAGAGCCGGGGCGCGGACGAGCCCGGCACCGCGCCGCCCGTGGCGCGTGTTCTCACCAGCGCCGATGTCGGCCCCGCGGCGCCGTGACGCGGCCGCCTTGACAACCGCATTGACCGGCTCGACCTTCGGACGCCAGGCGGTCATGCGGAACACGGTCATGCTTTACCGGATCGGCGCGCTCGGAGTGGTCCTGCTGATTCTCGCGGCCGGACCAATCGGGCTGCGGGCCCAGGCGGCGACCGACGTCCCGCCGGCCAAACCCGCCAGCCCGGAGGCGCTCAACCGCGACGATTTGTTGAAATCCTACCTGCAGCTGCGGGAGCAGCTGCAGGCGGCGGAGCTGACCATCGTGAAGAACCGCCTCGAGAGCGAGGCGGCGGCCCGCACCCAGGCGGCGGCGATCACCGAAAAGCTCGATGCCCTCAAGGCGGACCTGGCGGCGGAGCGGGAGCGCCGGCAACTCGAGGCCCAGCGGCTCGCCGCGGATCGCGAACGCCAGCAGGCCGAGTCCCAGCACGCCTATCGCACCGTCCTCTACGTTGCGTCCGCCATCGGCGGCGTGGGCTTGCTGGCCATGCTCCTGACCACGCTGTTCCAGTGGCGGTCGATCACCCGCATCGCCGAGGTCACCACCCTCCGGCCGCAACTGCCGGATGCCGCCCGGCTCGGACTCCTGCCCGGCGAAAGCGCGCCGCCGGCCGGCGAGGCGGTGGTGCAATCCAACCAACGCCTGCTCGCGGTCGTCCGGCGGATGGAACGGCGCATCGCCGAACTCGAGGAGACGGCGGAACATCCGCTGCCCGGCGTCGCCGATGAAACGCCGGAACCTGTCGCTCCTCCGCATCGGCAGCCCGATCCGGCGGACGACCGGGCTGCGCGCATCGCCGCGCTGGTGGGCAAGGGCTGGTCGCTGATCAACCGCAACCGCGCCACGGAGGCGATCGCATGCTTTGACGAGGTCCTGAAACTCGATCCGGTCCATGCCGAGGCGTTGCTCAAGAAGGGCCTCGCCTTCGAGCAGCTCAAACAGGACCGCGAAGCCCTCGAGTGTTACGACCGGGCCATCAAGGCGGACCCGAAGATGACGATCGCCTATCTCTCCAAGGGCCGGGTCTGCAACCGGCTGCAGCGGTACGACGAGGCGCTGGAGAGCTACGAGCACGCCCTGCCGGCGACGCCGGAGGGGAAATAATCCTGCCGGCCGGCGGCAGTCGCCGACCGATCGGCCCGACTGTCGCGGTTAGTTCGCCGCCAGGCCCCCGCGTTCGCGCTCCAGCGAAAGCTGCTGGCGCGCCGCACTGATCCGCGCGCCGATCAGCTCGCGGTTCTCCTCGCCCTTGGCCGCGAGTTCCTTCTCGAGCTCCGCGATCCGCTTCTCGTAGGCGGCGACGCGCTCCTGCAGCGGAATATGCAGGCGCTCCAGACGCTCCTCCAGCTCGCGCATCTCGGCCTCCGCCTTCTGCTGCGCCGAAAGCAGCTCCTCGCGCTGGTGGGACAGCGTCCGGAAAACCCGCTCGCGCATCCACCCCAGCGCGCCCGACCGGATCGCAGCCTGCGCCCGGTCCGCCCGGCCCTCGGCCGCCAGGGCGCGGCTCCGCCAATCATCGTCGCCGCCCGGCAGCGCCTGCTGGGCCGGTCCACCCGGCAACGCGGGCGTATCCGCCAGCGTCGCGAGCGCCTGCGTCGGGCGGGCGCGCAGGCGCCAGAGGATCAGGATCAATGCCAGGCAGACAAAGGTGAGACCGCCGGCGATCCACTTGGTCTGGCCCGCGATCTGGCCGGCCACCGTCTGCTCCTGTTCCAGCCTGGTCTGCAGCGTGCCGATCAGGCTCTTCTCGCGCAGGACCGCCAGCGCGCGCAGCGCCTTGCGGTCGATCGGCTGGCCCTTGGCGACGACCACCTGCGCGGGTTCGTACGTGTCGTTGACCGCGAGCCCCTCCATCCGCCGGTCCCGCAGCACCGCCGACAGGGTGGGATCCGCATAGGCGTTCACCACCACAAAGGACTCGGCGAACCGGCCCATCTCGGCCTGCCCGGGCGGAAAATACGTTTCCACCAGCCGGCGCGCGCGCCAGAGGCTGATCACCTTCCCGACGGAAATCGTCGTTCCGGCCGTCTCCAGATCCTGGGCCGGGGGCCGTTCGTCCGCGCTCTTGACCGGGATCAGCCGCACCGGCTGGCTGGCCGGCAAGGGGTTGTCCGTCTTGTTATCCACGATCGGTTGGGCCATCACCTGGCGCAGCGGCCGCAGCAGGCTTTCCACCACGGACGCGTCGTCCGCCCCGGCGGCCCACAGCGGCGCCAGTTGGGCCAGCGGCAGGTCCGGCGCCAGCCCGCGCCCGGCCTGCTCGATCGCGGCCGCCACCGCCGGGTTCTGCAGGTCCGCGGCGGAGGGCACCCGGTCCGGCAGGGCCGCCTTGAGGGCGGCGAGGAACGTCGCGCGGGCGGTGGCGACGCTCTGGCGCAGGGTCCGTTCCGCCTCGCCGGCGCTCTGCGGGGTCCGCAGCACGATGAAGGGGATCTGCGGCGCCATCTTCCGCTTCAGTTCCTCCGTCGCCTCGGGATTCGGCACCACGAGCCGGACGGGCGTGACGACGTCCTCGGTCGCCACATCGCCGAGTTTGTAGTCCGGCGGGGCCGCCTGCATTGGGGGAACCAGCAGAACCCGGGCCGCGAGGACCACGGCGACGGAGGACAGGGCGCGCGGGGTAATCATGTGCGGAGGCTCAACCGCCGGACGATCGCGAGGAGCTGGAAAACCCCGACGGGTTCTCCGGCATGCGCCGAAACCGGCAATCGAACGGCGCGACCATGCTGAGCCCGCCGCGGGAAGTCAAACGCGGCCGCGACCCGCGCCGGCTCAGGGTTTCTGTCCGGGTGGCCGGGCCATCCGTTCGAGGCGCTGCAGGTTTTCGCGGGCCGTCTCGTAGTCCGGCTTGATTCGCAAGGCGGTCTCCCACTCGCTCCGCGCCGTCTCCAGGCGCCCCTGCTGGGCATAGATGATCGCGAGACAGTTGTGCGCCTCCGGATAGTCGGGCTTCAGGCGGAGCGCCGCCTCGGCGTGCGCGATGGCCTCCGGCTCGCGGCCCGGGACCGACGAGAGCTCCGAGGCCAGGGCGAGATGCACCCAGGCGACGCCGGGATTGATCCGCAATGCCGCCTCGAAATGCGTCACGGCTTCGCGTTGGTGGCCGGGCAATTGCGCTTCGACGGCCCCGAGGTTGGCGTGCGCCTCCGCGTCGTCCGGGTTCAGCCGGAGCGCCGCTTCATACTGCGCCACGGCCTCGGGCAGGCGCCCCGGCAATTTCGCCAACACATTGCCATAGTTCTCGTGCATCTCCGGGGACGACGGATTGAGATGCAGGGCAGCTTCATAATGCGCCAGCGCGTCGGGCATCCGGCCCGGCAGAGCTGCCAGCGCGTTGGCGAGGTTGGCGTGCGCCTCGGCCAGGGTCGGCTTGAGCCGCAGAGCCGCCTCGTAATGTGCGATCGCCTCGGACAGGCGGCCCGGTTGCGTCGACAGAATCAGTCCGAGGTCGTTGTGGGCGTCGGCGGCCCCCGGCTTCAGCTCCAAGGCGCGCTCCAGGTGCCGGATCGCGTCGGCCTCGCGGCCCGGCTGCCTGGCCAGCTCCAGCGCCAGGCCGATATGCGAGTCCGGATAGTCCGGGTTGATGCGCA
>JBAIXJ010000850.1:0-13877 GCA_037916645.1 Opitutales bacterium
CGGAGAACGTCTCGATCGGACGAAAGAGATCGTTGTTGGCGGTGTCGCCCTGCATCCAGCCGCGGGCCATGCGGTAGCCGAGCGGGCGGGCGACGTAGTTGGCGGTGATGAAGGCGACGGGATTCATGCGGAAGCGGATCGGTTGGGCCCGCGGCGCGACCGGCCGGCGGGCCGCGGATTTCAGTGGCCCCGGTCCACCGCCCTGAACCCCCGGGCCACGGCGGCGCGGGTGGTCCGGGCGGTGAGGGCGGCGGACTGTTCGGCCGGCAGGGCGCTGACTTCGGCGTCGAAGGGCTCGGCTGTGACCGGGCCGTCGTAGTCGGCGTCGGCGAGCGCCTGCATGAAGCCGTCGAGGTCAATCACGCCCGTCGTGCCGGGTAGCTTCCGCCGGTTGTCGACCAGGTCCGCCCGGGCGACGCCGGCCGGCGCGTCGTCCACATGCACGTGGACGAGGAGGTCGCGCGTCAGGACGCGCAGTCCCTCCCGCGTGCCGCCCGCGGCATGCCAGTGCCAGGCGTCGATCAGCACGCCGCAGTTGGGGCCGATCGCGCGCGCGAGGTCGAGGATGCCGGCGAGGGATCGCAGGAACGGATGCTTGAACCGGCGCGCCGATGTCTCCGGCCCGATGAACTCGAGTCCGAGGCGCATGCCGTGATCGGCGAGCAACCGGGCGATCGGCTGGAACCGGGCGACATGGAAGGCGAAGTTGGCGTCGAACTCCCGTTCGTCGCTGCCAGGGAGAATCCACATGCCGGCCCGCGTGGCGCCGACGGCGCGGGCGCTGGCCAGCGGCGCGGGAAGCTTCGCGAGCCCGTCGCGCCATTCGGCCTCGGTGACCCGGTACGGCATGAACGGGAGGTTCCAGGCACCCAGCCGCAGGCCGTGGGAGACAAACCCGTCGCGCACCGCGCTCGCGCCATGCCGGGTCACCTCCTCGTGCAGTTGGGACAGTTGGGCGTCGAAGCCGCCGAAACCATGGCGCTCCGCGAGCGCCAGGCCCGCGCGAAGGTCAACGCTGATGCCGACATGGCCGGGGTTGAAGGATGGGAACATCGAGCGGGGCTGGTTAACGGGCGGGTAAGGGGCAAAGGGCAAAAAGCAGGGTCAGGCGGGACGAAGGACTACTTCCGGGCGCGGCGGCGTTTCATTGCGGCGACGCGGCGGGCGCCCTTGGCGGCGCGATGCGGTTTGCGCGCCCCGGTGCCGGCGGCGGGCGGGCGGACCTCGTCCGGGAATTCGGCGTGCAATTCTCCGGCTGCGAGCATCGTCAGCATCGCGCAGGGGCCGGCGGGCAGGGGCAGATCGACGCGGGCCCGGCGGCGCGCCGATTCATGCGTGGCGAAGATGATCTCGGTGGCGCGCAGGGCGCGTTCGCTGGCGAGCTGGGGCACCGCGCCCGTGTCGAGGCAGGCCAGGACGTCGGCGATCCCGCGGTAAATGGCCTTGTCGTCGTGGATGTTCTCGCCCGTGTCGACGACCTCCCACGCGGTCTGGCCGTGGCGGCGGATCCGGAGCCAGGGCGCGTCGAAGAGGATCTCGATCACGCCGGCGTCGCCGGTGAGCCGGAGCAGGCAGCCCAGCTCGGCGTGCTGGTGGCCGAAGTGGTAGACGGCGCGCACGCCGTTCTGGAAGCGGAACTCGGAGATGCCGTGGCCGGCGTTGATGGCGCCGAACACCTTCTTGGCGCCGCGCAGGTCGATCTGCCCGAGCACCCACTCGGCGGGCGTGTCCTGGTTGAAGAAGAACATCAGGTCGAGCACGTGGGTGCCGGAGTCGGAGATGTTGTGCCAGGCGCCCTCCAGACGCTGGAGCCGGCCGATCGCGCCGCCGTCAAGCAGCGCCTTCGCCCTGGCCAGCGGCAGGTTGAAGCGGCGCTGGTGGTTGATCGCGAGCAGGACGCCGTTCTCCCGGCAGACGCGGTGCATGCGCAGGGCGTGGTGCCAGTGGATGTCCATGGGCTTTTCGCAGAAGATCACCCGCGGCCGGAAGCGGGCGGCGCCGCAGACCACCGGCGCGTGCAGGTGCGGCCACAGGCAGACGCTGACGACGTCCGGGCGGACCTCACGCATCATCTTGCGATAGTCGGCGTAGATCGCGGCCCGGGGGTTGTGGGCGGCCACGAACGCCTCGGCGTTGGCGCGATCCAGGTCGGCCACCGCGGCGAGCGTGCACCGGCCGGAGGCGGCGTACCCGGCCATGTGGCGGTGCGCCATGCCGAAACCGGTGGCACCGTCGGTGCCGCGGGGCTTGCCGCAGCCGATGATGGCGACTTTGAGCGGGGAAGGAGTCGGAGGGGTCATGAGCGGCCGCCAATCTTGAGGGGTCGCGCCGCCGCAGGCGAACGTGTTTTGGCGGCTTGTTGGTCGCCCGTTGGCCCGGCGGGCCCGGCGCCGGCCCGGCAGGTTTTGGGTTTTGAATTCCGGGTTTGGCGTGCCATACCGGACCGCATGTGGCGCAAACCGGCCGGGTATGCAGGGCTCCTGTTCGCGGTCGTCTTTACGGTCGCGGGGGCGGAAAACGGCGGCGGGCGGCGGACCGCCGTCTCGATCGTCGGCGACGAATTCTTTCTCAATGGCCGGCCGACCTATCCGGGCCGGGTGTGGCAGGGCCACAAGATCGAGGGGCTGCTGCTGAACTCGCGCATGGTCCAGGGGATCTTCGACGACCTGAACCCGGCCACCGTGGCGCGCTGGGCCTATCCCGACACGGGCCGGTGGGACGCCGAGCGCAACACGCGGGAGTTCATCGCCGCCATGCCGGAGTGGCGGCGCCACGGCCTGCTCGCCTTCACGATCAACCTCCAGGGCGGCGCGCCGATCGGCTACGCCAACGAGCAGCCATGGATCAATTCGGCGGTCGAGCCGGACGGTTCGCTGCGCCCCGACTACCTGGCCCGCCTGGCGCGCATCCTCGACCGCGCGGATGAACTCGGCATGGTGGCCATCGTCGGCTTCTTCTATTTCGGGCAGGACGAGCGGATCAAGGACGAGGCGGCGGTCGTGCGGGCCACCGACAACGCCGCGGCCTGGATCCTCGACCGCGGGTACACCAACGTGCTCGTGGAGATCAACAACGAGTGCAACATCCGCTACGATCATCCGATCCTGCAGCCGGCGCGCGTCGCGGAGCTGATCCGCCGGGTGCAGGGGCGAACGCGCGACGGCCGGCGCCTGCTCGTGAGCACCTCGTACGGCGGCGGCACCGTCCCCGCCGAGAACGTGGTCCGAGCCGCCGATTTTCTGCTGATGCACGGCAACGGGGTTTCCGATCCCGCACGCATCGCCGCGATGGTGCGGGCGGCGCGCGCGGTGCCCGGGTATACCCCCAAGCCGATCCTCTTCAACGAGGACGATCACTACGATTTCGACCGGCCGGTGAACAACTTCACCGCCGCGGTGGACGAATACGCCTCCTGGGGGTTCTTCGACTACCGGCGGCCGGGGGAGAAATTCGAGGAGGGCTACCAGAATCTGCCGGCCGACTGGGGCATCTCCAGCGCACGCAAGCGGGCCTTCTTCCAGTTGGTGGGCGAGATCTCGGGCGGCGACCGTTGACGCTCGCGTGCGGCCGGCGGTCTACGGCAGATAGTCCTCGCGCACCGGCGAGAACACTTCGATCACCACGGAGTCCTCCGGCACGCGCACCGCGTGCTCGACCCCGCCCGGAATCATCCAGCTGTCGCCGGGCCCGCAATCATACTCGCGGCCGGCGATGCTGAAGAGCAGCCGCCCCGACACGAGGTAGCCCGTCTGTTCCTGCGGGTGGCGGTGGAGGGGGATCACGGCGTCCTTGGCCAGCTTGAATTCGCCGAGGAGCGTGTGCCGGCCGTGGACCAGCGTGCGGCGGCGGACGCCCGGCAGCATCTCGACGTAGCCGGAGGGGCCGGCGCGACAGACCCGGGGCGCAAGTGGATCGGGCGGATTCATGGGCCAAGCCAGGCGCGCTTTGACCGGGGCTTCAAGTCCGGGCCGTACCCGGCGCGCCGCGCATCGGGACCGGGCGGGGCGGCCGGCGCTCAACCGGGCGGGGCTCCGCCGGGGCGCGGCCCCAGCAGCCGCCCGATCGTGTCGGAAAGGACAGCGACTTCGTAAGGCTTGGGCACCATGGCCTGAAAGCCGTATTTCTGATATTCCGCCATCACGGGGTCGCTGGAGTAGCCGCTGGAGACGATGGCGGGAACCCGGGCGTCAATCTGCCGGAGGGCGGCGATCGTGTCCTTGCCGCCCATGCCGCCCGGCACGGTGAGGTCGAGAATGAGAAGGTCGAACGGGTGCCCGGACTCCCGGGCGCGCGCAAACTCGTTCACCGCGGCGGCGCCGTCCGGCACCGCGATGGCCTGCATGCCCATCCGCTCCAGCAGCCGGGTGCCCAGCAGGCGGATGGTCTCCTCGTCGTCCATCAACAGAACGCGGGCCGGGGGGGCGGGTGGCGCCGCGGCTCCCGCCGCCGCCATCGCGATCGGCGGCGCCGAGGGTGCGGGCTCGGCGGCCGGCAGCCACAGGGTGAAGGTGGTGCCCCGGCCGGGCGCGGACTGAACCTCAATATGGCCCTGGTGGCGCTTGACGATGGAATAGACAGTCGCGAGGCCAAGCCCGCCGCCCGTCTTCTTCGTGGAGAAATAGGGGTCGAAGATCCGCGGGAGAATGTCCGGCGCGATGCCCACGCCCGAGTCGGTGATCGTCACGCGGACATATCGGCCCGGCGCGAGCGGCAGCGGCGTGCCCAGGCTGACCGCCTCGTTGTCGAGGGAAATCCGGAGCCGGCCGCCGCTGGGCATGGCTTCGATGGCGTTGGTGAGAATGTTGCGGAACGTCTGGCCCACCTGGTCGCGGTCGACCGCGGCGCTCCAGAGCTCGGGCGGCACTTCGACCTCGACCTGCACGCCCGGACCGGGGGCGACCGCCTCCACGGCGCCATGGATCGACTCGACGAGGTTGAGGGTCCTCCGGAGGGGTTCGCCGCCCTTGGCAAAGGTGAGCAGCTGCTGGGTGAGATCGCGGGCCCGGTGCGCGGCCCGCGCGATGTCCTGCAGGAACATGCCCGCGGCCTCGGCGACCTTCTCGTCGAGCAGCGCCAGCGACACGTTGCCGATCACCACCGTCAGCATGTTGTTGAAATCGTGGGCGATCCCGCCGGCGAGGACGCCGAGCGACTCGAGGCGGGCGGCGCGTTGCACTTCCGCCTCGAGGTGGGCCTGGCGTTCCAGCTGCGAGCGGATCTGGGCGGTCTGGCGGGCGACCTGGCGGCGCAACGCGGCGATCCAGCCTACCCCCAGCAGGAGGCAGGCGGCCAGGACGGCGGCGACCAGGAGCGCGCGCTCGGCCGTCCAGAACCGCGCTGGCTGGATGAGGGCGATGTCGCCCGGCGACCGCAGCTGCAGCTGGAAGCCGCGCGGCTGGCGGGCGTCGTCGAGGGCGATCCGGTAGAGGCCCGTGAGATCGACCACCGCGCCGGGATTCAGGCGCGCCGCCAGAGGGGCGCCGACGGCGCGGTCGAGCACCGCTTCAAACAGGATTTCCCCGGCCTGCAGGGTCAGGCGGGTGCTTTCCGGCCGCAGCAGGGCGTCGATCAGCGTCCCCCGCACGCGCACCAGGCGCGCGTCGAACGCCTCCGACAGGCGCGCCGGTTGGTCGAGCCGGCGCGGCGTCGGCACCGGGCCGGAGCCCATCTTGCGGTACACGGCTTCGCGCAGGACGGTGCGCGCCCCCTCGCGGCCCAGGATGCCCACCGCCTCGATCATGTCGCCGGGCGCCAGCGGTGTCGTCTCGCGGCTGAGCACCAGCACCGCGCCGGTGCCGTCATCGACGTAGGCCAGCCGGCCGGTTTCGGCATTCTGCACCACGCCCGAGACGCGGGCGCGGATCATGTCCTGGCTGGCGGCGAGGGACGCGAGCTCCTTGATCGGCCGGACGGGAAGATCGTAGAGATCGCGGGGGGCGTCCTCCTCGATCGTGAAGCTGTGGAGGAACGGCACCAGGAGCGTGAGGCCGGTGACCCGCCCCTCGGCGTTGACCGTGGTCTCGCACACGCCGGAGACGTGGATCAGGGATCCGGGGTTGGCGGTGAAGTTGACGGGCGACTGCAGCAGGGCGACGAATTCGCCCGACGGCGTCGTCACGTAGATGCGGCACCGCTCGCCTTCGGCCTCCGCCCGCTGAAAGAAACCACGCAGTTCCACCCATTGGCCGTCGACCGCCCCCGTGATCGCCCGGTCAAAGCTGACGCGGCGAGGGGACGGGGCCGTCATCGATCCGACGTCGCGGTGACTGCGCATCTCGACGGCCGGGTCGAAGTCGACGACCGAAGTCACGCCCTCGATGGCCAGCGCCTGTTGCAGCTGCGGCGTCTCCATCTGATCGGGCGAGAAGCGCACGCGAATCGCGCCCGTGAGGTCCTGGAGGAAAAAGTAATCAACCCCCGGCAGCGCCCAGAGGACCATGCCGGAGATGGACACCGGACGTCCGCGCGCCAGTTCTTCCAGGGGCAGTTGCCGGATCTGATCGACGGTCTCCAACACGGCCGGGCCCGCGGGCGGGCGGCGTTCCGTCGCGCGCGGAGGCCGGGCCGGCCGGAAGAGCCCGGATTGCAGGACCCAACGCGCCCCGGAATTGACCACGACACCGATCGCGTCGACGACCGTCCCGAGGGGAACCCGCTGCTGCTGCACCGTCCGGACCGAGACCTGTCCGGTGTCATCGCGGACGACCAGGGAAGCTCCGGCATCCTGGGCTTGCACCTGGCCGCGGACGTGAATCAGGCGGCCGGGTTGCGCGCGGTAGATCTCATTGATGGGCGTCGTCGGGAGATCAAAGTCGGGGTCGGTGGCGGCTGAGCCCAGGACCGTGAGGTCGCGTTCCGGACCGATCCAGAGCTCGATGCTGGTTTCGGTCATGGTCGGGTCAAAGCGCCCCGAGTAGACCCCCATCACCCGGACGAAGCGGCCCTGCCAGTCGGGAAGGGCGCGGGGATTGTCGGGCTTGACCCAGCCGATCACCGGCCGGTTGTCGATGATGAGCAGCAGGCGCAGGTGATCGTTGTCGATGAGTTGCTGGGCGTCGACATAGGCATCAGCGGTCACGACCCGCCCGCCCAGTGCGTCGGCATCCCGGATCTTTCCATTCGCCGGCGTGGGCTCGATCGGCTCGTAGTCGCGCAAGACGGTCGCCTTCGCGGAGTCCGCCGCCAGTCCGCGGGATGGAACGATGGTGCCCTCGAACACGACACGCTGGCCCGTCCGGGCCTCGGGCGCCCGCGAGGACAGATGCAGGTAGGTACTGGTGCCGTTGCACTCGATCCAGCACAGTCCCCACATCGGGTCGTAATAGTTCAGCCGACCCTCGATCCGCAGCGGGTGCCGCGCCGCCCGGCTTTCGGTCGACAGCGACCAAACCTGGGCGGGGTCGGTGATGGGCTCGGAGGAGGGGGGATCAACCGGCGCCGCAAACGCGGCGGCACCGCCCAAGCCAAGGGCCAGACCCAGAACGAACAGAACCGCGCCTGCTGCCGGGAAGGAAGGCTGAAATCTACGGTCGATATCTCGTTGGGTGGCGCGGGATCGCATGTTTACCCGCCGGCCAGGGCGCACCCGGCCAGAACTGGATGGCGATACGTTATGGAAGGCGGCGGGCGGGAAGGCAACTCGGAGCTGACGGGCTAGGGAAGAAAACGGCCGGCTAATAGGGTGGACCGGGGGTGTCGCCGCGGAACGACAATCGCGCGCACTGACCGGCGAACCCGATCCGCCGTTCCGGGGGGAAAGGGCCCAAAGGAAGTTGTTCCCTGCGCGCGGGTGGTCCAAGGTGGCCGGCTCCATGGTTGCGTCCGCCCAGCCCTCCGCCCGACGCCACCGCGGTCTCGCCGCGATGCTGGCCGCGCTGTCGGCGGTCGGGCCGTTCTCGATCGACGCCTATCTGCCGTCGATGCCGGAGATCGGACGGGTCTTCGCCGCCTCGCCGCTCCTGGTGCAGCAGACCCTGACTGCGTACCTGGCGCCGTTTGCGCTCATGACGCTGTGGCACGGCGCGATTTCGGACACGCTGGGCCGGCGCCGGGTGACCCTCGTGGGGCTGGCGCTGTTCGATCTGGCGTCGCTGGGGTGCGCGCTGGCGTGGAACATCGAGAGCCTGCTGGTGTTCCGCGTCCTGCAGGGCATGACCGCCGGAACCGGCATGGTGGTGGGGCGCGCCATCGTGCGCGACGTGCTCGAAGGTGCGGAGGCGCAGCGTCTGATGTCCCAGATAACGCTGGTGTTCGCGGTGGCTCCGGCCGTCGCGCCGGTGCTCGGCGGCTGGCTGCACGTCTGGTTCGGCTGGCGGGCGGTCTTCGCGTTCCTGGTCCTGTTCACGACCAGCGTCTGGTGGATGTGCTGGCGGTCGCTGCCGGAGACCCTGCCCCAGGACCGGCGGCAGCCCCTGGACCTCACCCATCTTGCCCGCTCCTACCGGCGCGTCCTGTCGAACGCGCCGTTCGTGGCGCTGTCCGTGGCGGTGACGTTCAATTTCGTCGCCGTGTTCATCTACATCGTGTCGGCGCCGGAATTCCTGCTCGACCAGCTCCACGTGGGCGAGACGGGATTCCTGTGGCTCTTCGGCCCCGCGACCGCCGGAATCGTGACCGGCGCCTGGCTGTCAGGCCGGGCCGCCGGCCGCATCACCCGCGGGGAGACGGTGGCCTGGGGCTACGGGATCATGGTGGCGGCCACGGTGTTCAATCTTGCGCTCAGCCTCTGGACGCGCCCCGCGGTGCCGTGGAGCGTGCTGCCGGTGCTCGTCTATTTCGCCGGGTCGGCGCTGGCCATGCCGAGCATGACGTTGCTGGCGCTCGATCTCTTTCCCGCACAGCGCGGCATGGCCTCGTCGTGCCAGAGTTTCGTGCAGACGGCCGGCAACTCGCTGGCCGCGGCGGTGATCGCTCCGCTGGTGTGGGCGTCGACCTTGACGCTGGCCCTCGGCGAGGCGGTCCTGCTGGCCGCCGGGGTGGCCGCATACCTGCTTTACCTGCGGGTGCGGAAACCCGGCGCGGCGCCGGAAGCCTGAAGCGTCTTGGGACCGGTCAGGGGCGGCGGTAGTGCTGGAGCCGGTCGAGCGCCAGGGCAAAGCAACGCGCCGCGCGGTGCAGGCTGCGCAGGTGGACGAATTCGTCCGGGGAATGGATGTTGGCGTCGTCGGTGGACGCGCCGAACATGATGGCGGGCGCGCCCAGCACCTCCTGAAAGAGGGGGAGAACGGGGATCGAACCGCCGACGCGCGTCTCGTACGGCGCAACGCCGTAGACCGTGGTCAGGACCTCCGTCGCGATGCGATTCGCGGGATGATCCGCCGGCAGGTAATACGGCAACGACCGGCCGCCGGACCGGGTGAGCGTCGCGCGGACGCCGGGCGGCGTGTGAGTCTCGACGTGGCGGCGCAGGAGGTCGAAAATGCGGTCGGGATCCTGCCGGGCCACCAGGCGGCAATGGATCTTCGCGCGGGCTTCGGAAGGGATGACGGTCTTCGGGCCTGGACCGGTGTGGCCGCCCCACAGCCCGTTGATCTCGAGCGTCGGGCGGATCCACCGCCGCTCGTGCAGGGAGAACCCCGGTTCGCCGTGCAGCGCCGGCACGCCGAGGTCCGTCCGGTAGGCGGCCTCGTCGGCCGGCACGCGGGCGATCTGCTCCCGGTCGTGGGCCGACGGCGGCAGCACGTCGTCATAGAAACCGGCGACGGCGATGCGGCCGTCCGGGGCGCGCAGCGAGGCGAGCAGGCGGGCGAGGCCCTCGAGCGGATTCAGCACCGCGCCGCCATGCATGCCCGAGTGAAGGTCGCGGTTGGGCCCGGTGACATGGAGTTCGGCTCCGCATCCCCCGCGCAGACTGAGGACGACTTGGGGCTGGTCGGCCGACCACTGGCCGCCGTCGGCGCTGATGACCAGGTCGCAGCCGAGGCGGCCGCGGTCGCGGGTCAGAAAGGGGCCGAAGTTCGGGCTGCCCACCTCCTCCTCTCCCTCGATGCAAAAGCGGAGGTTCACGCGGGGGGGCTTTTCGGCCGCCAACGCGGCCTCGACTCCGGCGATGGCGGCCGTCACGCCGCCCTTGTCGTCGGAGGCCCCGCGGCCGAAGAGCCGGCCGTCCCGGATCTGCGGCTCGTAGGGCGGTGAGGTCCAGCGGTCGACCGGGTCCGGCGGCTGGACGTCGTAGTGCCCGTAGACCAGGGCCGTCGGCGCCCCCGGCGCATGGAGCCAGTCGGCGTAGACGACCGGAGGGCCGCCGGTGGGGAGGATCGCCACATTCTCAAGGCCGGCGCGGCGCAACCGTTCGGCGACCCAGGCGGCGGCACGCTGGATGTGGGGCGCGCACGCCGGCTCGCCGGACTGGCTGGGAATGCGGACGAATTCCTTCAACTCCTCCACCAGCTGAGCTTCGCGGCGGTGAAGGTATTCTTCGGGGGTAAGCGGCATGGAGACAGCATAGGTGAAGGCACCGGTCGCGGCAACCCCGGGCCGGATTTCGCCGCTTCGAGCGGCCCCGGGGAGTTGCGGTTGGGATTGGAATAGCTTCCTTCTGCGCCGGCGCGCGCCAGACTCACGGCACCCCGATCATTCTGCCACGTCGCGGGAACCGGCGCGGCGCCTCGGTGATCTCATTCGAGCCATGACCCGTCCAGCCATCCTCCTCCTCGCCCTTTCGATCGCGTTGGCCGTCGCGGCGCGCGCGGAAACGCCCGCCACCAAGCCCTCGGCGGACCAAGATCCCGACGTGACTGAGGTGCGCGCCTGTCAGCTCACCCGGGAGAAGATCGACAAGCTGACCGCCGCCAATGAGGCCCTGAGCCGGCTGGCCAAAGCGGATCCTGCGCTCCGGCGTCAGATGGAGGACGACGACAGCGACCGGTCGATCGCCGAGATGGTCCGGAACCTGGAGACAAAGTACCCGAAGGCGGTCAAGACGATCGAAGGTGCGGGCCTGAAGGTGCGCGAGTTCGTGGTGCTGGAACTCGCGTTCACGAACGACCTCATGATCGTTGGCATGAAGCGGCAGGGGCTGCTCAAGGTCTACCCGGCGGGCGCGATCACGCCGGAGAACGTCGCGTTCGTGGAGCAGAACTACGAGAAGCTCAAGGCGCTCGCGGACCGGTTCGACGACGACGACAACGACGAGGATTGACGGCCCGTCCCGTGATGAGGGTTCAGAAGCCCGCCGGGACGGCGGGCTCCACCGGCTCGCTCCAGGCCCTCATTTCTCCGCGGCGAACACGCTGTAGCTGTGCGGCATCAGGTGCACGTAGAAGGCCGTGCGCGGCTCCTGGCCGCTGAACCGGCGGAGCCACGGGCTTGACGGCGGCTCGCGGCCCGCCACCACTTCGCCCGTGACCAGGTTGCGCAGCTTGGTGAAGCCGTCGGTCAGCGAGACCTTCACGTCGGCCTCGTGGTCCAGGTAGGATTCGACGATGAAGGAGTTGTTGTCGTAGGCGAACAGGGCGACCTGGCTGGGGCCGTCGACGCGGGCGAAAAACCCGCGCATCACCACGTTCTTGATCGCGCCGGTGACCTCCGGCGGGAGAAAGTAGAGGTTGCGGAAATTGTCGGGGATCGCCCAGACGTAGAGCACGCCCTTGGCGTATCGGTCCATGATCAGCAACGGATAGCCGTTGCCGCTTTCCCGGGCGCTGACCAGGGCCCAGGCGTCGTTCGTCAGGAAGCGGATCTGGGGAAACAGGATGCCGCGGCCGCCCGATTCCTGGCCGAGGGTGGTCCGGCCGCCGGAGCCGAAGCCGGCCGAGTAGTCCTGCGCGAGCACCTTGCGGTCGGTGTACTCGAGCTCGACGATGTCCTCGATGCCCTTCCCCTGCAGGGCGCGCAGCAGGCCGGAGGTGATGACGACCGATTTGCCGGCCTCGAGCTGGCCCTTGATCTTGGCGACGATGTCGGGATCGAACTTGGCGGACTCGGTCAGCAGCACCGGGTCGGCGCCGGTGGGAAACGCCGGGTGGAGGTCGATCGGAATGCCGATCATCCCGAGGTAATTGTGGAGGAAATCCTCCCCGGTCGAGTTCAGCGGCTTGTAGCTCTGGATCCCGACGGGTTTGCCGAGCTGGCCGAGGAAGGCATCGACTTGCTCGAGCGAATAGCCCGCCACCCGCGCCATGTTGGGCGGGGGCCGGTTGAAGAAGTCCCACGGCTGCTCGATGCGGGCCATCTTCAGCCAGTCGAAGCTCGTGGGCAGCGACTGCCACGCCGCCCGCTCGCCCGGCGTGGCGGGCTGGAGCAGCGCCCCCCAGTTGAACAGCATGATCTCGGGCGCCTTCGCGAACATGGTGTTCCACAACTGCTCCGCGTAGCGGTCGACATAGCTGATGCTGAAGGTGTCGACCCAGCCGCCGCCGTTGCCGCCGGGCTTGATGTTCTCAAAGAACCGGAAGATCTCGTAGCTCTCGTACTGCTGGAGGAACTGGTCGGTGGTGAAGGGATCGCGGGTTTCGGTGCCGGTGTAGATGCCGTCGAAAATGGCCGGCTCCTTGGCGAGATCGTAGCCCAGCCCCTGGAAGTGCTCGTACCAGTTCGGGAACTTGACGATCACCTTGATCTTCGGGTTGACCGCCCGCGCGACCTTGACGACCAGGTTCTCGGCCGCCTCGTCCATCAGATCCAGTCGGTACTGGGTCCAGGTCCGGGAGCCCTTGGCCGCGATGTCGGAGTCGACCTTGGTGGTGACGAAGAAGAAGTCGTCGAGGATCATCTCGTCGAAGTGCCGCGCCACCAGCGCGACGCCCTGTTTGACGAACTCGCGGTCCTTGGGGTCGGTGTAGCAGAAGGAGCGGAACTGGCCGGAGTTGGTGTCGGATAGCGTGATGCCGCCCGCCACGCGCACGCCGCGGTCGACGAAGAACTTCTTCACCTGGTCCAGGAGCGCGTCGGTGGCCACGGTCCGGTCGCGCTGGCCCTCGATGTACACCTTGTCGACCTTGAGCTGGCTGCTGATCGCCTCCCACTCGGTCTTCAGCGTGTCCGGGTTCTCGAAGCGCTGGACGATCTGGACCGGAAGGTAGATTGCGACGTCGAAATTCCGGTAGTTGGCGCCGAAGGCGGAGGCGGCCGTCAGGAGGAGGCCGGCGGCGAGCGGCTGCCAGCGCCGACGGGCGCGCCGGCGCGGGGGCGGGGAGCGGAGGGCGGACACAGGATGCATGGAAGGAAGACAAGGACTGGGCGGCGGCAGTGCAATCCGACTTTGCGGCGCGGCGCGCCGCGTCAGGGCTGGCCGGGCGGCGCGGCGAATCGGTCCAGCATTTCGCGCGCGGCGTCGAATTGGGGATTCAACCGGACCGCCTCCGCGAAGTGGCGCCGGGCCTCCGCGTACCGCCGCAGGGCGATGAGCGCATTGCCGAGGTTGTAGTGCGCGTTGGCGTAGGTGGGGCGGAGCCGCAGCGCCTCCTCGTACTGGGCGACGGCCTCCTGCGGGCGGCCCGCCTCCACAAGCACGATGCCCAGGTTGCAGTGCGCATCGGGGAAACGGGGATCGAGGGTCACGGCTTCCTCGAGGTGCCGCAGCGCCTCCGCGGTCCGGCCCGCCTGGGCGAGGGCGATGCCGAGGTTGAGCTGCGCGACGACATGCTTGGGATCGAGCCGCACCGCCTCGGCGTATTCGGCCAGCGCCCGGTCGGCCTGCCCGGCGCGGGCGAAGGCGAGTCCAAGGTTGAAATGGGCGTCCGCAAACTTGGGATCGAGGCGCAGGGCGCGTTCGAAGCACTCTGTCGCCTCGGCCACCTGGTCGGTGTTGAACAGGGCGACCCCGAGGTTGCACTCGGCCTCGGCGTAGTCGGGCCGGAGCCGCAGCGCCTCCCGGTAATGGGGAATCGCCTCGGCGGCCTGTCCGAGGTTGAAGAGGGTACGGCCCAGCTCCAGCT
>JBAIXJ010000851.1:0-1807 GCA_037916645.1 Opitutales bacterium
TTCGATGCGCGCGAGGGTCGGAATCTCGTACCGGTCCATGCGCCGGATCACCACCCGCTTGCCGTGCTTCTTTTCCATGAAGGCCGGGAGATCGTCGGAGATCGGGCCCACGCCCAAGTCGATCGGACTGGAGTCCGCGGGCGCGGCCGCGTCATAGACCCCGAAAACGGTCAGCTGGCGGCCGTTGCGGTCGGTCTGGACGTTCGGGGCGTTCTCATCGATGAGGCTGCCGTAACGGCTGTGCAGGAACACCTGGACGAAATAACCCTTCCGGATCCAGGATTGGTAAACAGACGCCCAGTCCGATCGCCGGCCGCCACCGTCCCGCGGCTCGAGGAGCGGAGCGCCGACATAGAGTTGAACGGTGTCGGCGGGCACGGCCAGCTTCGGGTTGTAGGCCTCGGCCAGGAAGAAGCCGGTGCCCGGGTGGCGCGGCGCGGGTGAAACCTCGGCATGTTCGCCCGGGGCCAGGCCCATGAGGGTTTCGACCATGGGGCTCAAACCTCCCGGGTTCGATGGGCTGGGACTGCCTGATGGATCGGCGGCATTGAGGTTGAGGGCGAGGGCGGTCACGACGGCAAGGTGGATTGATCTCCTGGGGGTAGGGCGTGAAGGGAGTGGTGGCGGCGGATTTTCCCGGGGCTAGTCGATCGTGACCCAAGCCTCCGCGACTTCCCCGAAGGGCCGCCCGTCGACGGTCAAATCCAGCGTAATCGCTTGGCGGGTGCCGCGCGCCCCGGCGGCCACGGTCAGGGTCGTCGCAAAGGCCCGCTTTTGCCGTGGCTGGAGCGGCAGGCGCACGGCGGGTGCGCTCCAGCCGGCGGGGGGCGTGACAAACCGGATTTCGGCGACGGTCGGCCGGTTGAACGGATTAAGGACCCAGCCGTGCAGCGGGGCGGTTTGCGGCGGCGCGCGGAGGTGCAGGTGGTACGGCTGCAGCTTGGCCGCCTGGCTGTCCGGGCCGAAATGAACGCCATCGTCGTCCAGCGGCATCACCGCCCGGTGGGTGTCGTCAAATGCGGCCGCGGCGGCTTCCAGCGTGCGCCACACGTCGGGCGTCGGCCGATAGGGCGGAAAGTGGCCGCTGAGGATCAGTTCGGGGTCGAAGGCGCGCAGCCGGCGCACGCAGTCGACGTACCCGCCGAGCGCCAGTCCGTTCCGGTACACGTGATTCGAGAAGAAGCCGCTCGCGGTTTCGGGGGAGCTGAGCTGGCCCGTCTGCGCGTCGAGGAAGAAGAGCTGGTCGCCGGAATGGGCCACGCGGTGCCCGTCGAACTCAAGGCAGATGAGCGTCGAGAATTCCGTATGCCCGGTCATCGGGTGGAGCGTGATCGCCACGTCCTCCCAATGGGCCGTCTCGCCGAGCGGCAGACGGCGCGAC
The DNA here is from genome assembly GCA_037916645.1 of Opitutales bacterium. Taxonomy (GTDB): domain Bacteria; phylum Verrucomicrobiota; class Verrucomicrobiia; order Opitutales; family Opitutaceae; genus Fen-1467. The sequence goes on from JBAIXJ010000851.1 coordinate 1,382, forward strand.
ACCGTCATCGGGTCCGGCCAGAGGCACGGGCGGTCATACTCGTGCGGCTGCTCGAGCAGGTCCGCGAAGTTCTCACCGGCCCAGAGTTCGGTCCCGAAGAGCCGCTGGAGCAGCGGTATTCCGCCCACGTGATCGTCGTGGTAATGGGTGGCGAGGACCGTGTCGATACGCCCGGCCCCGGTCCGCTCCTTCAGCTCCGCGACGCTGTGCAGCAGCGTGCGTTTGGTCCAGAAATCGATCCGGTTTGGGAAGCGGATGCCCGCCAGATCGTAGCCGTAATCGAGCGCGAGCACGCGGCCGGTGCGGCCCAGGAGGAAGTGGGTTTCCGCCGACGTGGCCCGGGCGCGGTAGAGGCGGGGCAGCACTTCCTCGAGGCCCGCGGCTGGCGGCCGGGCCAGGCGGGCGGCGAGACCCGGCTGGATGCGG
>JBAIXJ010000852.1:0-4414 GCA_037916645.1 Opitutales bacterium
AGCAGCACCACCTCGTCGTCCGCCACTCTGACCGTGAATGCGGCGCCCTCCGGCGGCGGCGGTTCGAGCGGTGGCGGGGGTGGCGGCGGCGGTCCCATGGGCCCGGCCTTCGTCCTTGCCCTGGTTCTGCTGGCCGCGGTCCGCGGCCTGTTCCCGCCGGCTGGTGACCGGGCTGAGCGGACCTGAAGTCGTCAAGGTCCGCCGAACGCTCCAGCCGGGTATCCCGGTGATCATCCGAGGCGGCGGAGGAGATCGTGAACTTCTGCCGGCCGGGTTGAGCCTTTGCGGTCTCCCGTGTCGCCCGTTTCCCGGCCGGAACCGCTGCCGGGAAATCCCCTCCCCCGCAATCGCGGGCCGAACGATTCCCAGGCGGCCAGCGCAACCTTGTCTTTGGCGGGCGCCGGTCCATCATCAGGCGCCATGGAGGCGCAGCGACACCCATGCTGCTTCACCGATCCAGCGCCGCGAAAAAGGAGGGCCGTGGAGTGCCACCGCCTTTCGCTGCTCGGATTTGGCCTCTGGACGGTCCCGCTCGTGTTGTTCGCGGCGGGCATGCCCCTCCGGGCCGCGGCGGATGACGAGGAATTTGCGGCGGCAGCTTCGCTCCAAGGGGAAAACCCGAGTCCCCGCACAGCCCCGGCAAAGATTTCTCGCGAATCCGCGGACGCTCTCGTCAAGCAGGGCTTTGTGCGGCTTGGCGAAATCAGCTGCCGGGAGGTGACCGGCACTTATTGGCGTCCAAAGAATCCGCCGGACCGGGCGCCGGTGGCCGGTGTCACCGCCAAGCTCTGCCGGCGCGCGGCGAATCGCGGCGGCGATCTGGTGGTGCTCGCTGAAGACAATTTGCCGGTCACGGCGCGGGTGACCAAACGGGGCAAGGCGCTCACCTGGATGAAGCAAAGCCGGCAGGAGTTCTACCAGCAGCGAAGCGCAACCGGAGATGCCGGCTATCAGGCTTCGCGAACGGTGTATTACGATGTTCCCACGTCTTGGGAAACGATCGAGGGCACGGAATGCTCGGTGCGCAGCACTGCCACGGTCTGGCGGCGCGACCCCGAATTGTCCGCACGCATCGCGCCCCGGCTCCAGGCGGAGCGCCAGGCGCGGCTCCAGCAGCAGGCGGCGGTTCAGGAGGTGGAGGACCAGGCGGCCCGGCTGCTGCGGGAGGCCGAACGCCAGACGGAAGACCGGCAACGGGAGGCCGAAATCCTCGACGCGGTCACGGTGAATGACGTCGACAAGGTCAAGGCGCTGCTGGCCCGGGGCGTCAGCGCCAACGCGCGGGACAACCGCGGCACGACGCCGCTGCACTACGCCGCCATGGGCAACGTCCCGGCGATGGTGCAGTTGTTGCTGGCCAAGGGCGCCGACCTCAATCGGCGGGACGACACTGGCATGACTCCGCTCCACTTGGCGGCCTACCGCAACTCCCGGGACGCCGCCGAACTCCTGCTGGCCAAGGGCGCGGATGAGCGCGCGACGAACAAGAACGGAGCGACCCCGCTGCATCTGGCCGCCACCGCCGACGCCGCGGACGTGACCGCACTGTTGCTGGCCCGCGGCGCCGACGTGACCGCGAGGACGGCCCGGGGCAGGACCCCGCTGCACCTGGCCGCCCTCCAAGACTCCCGGGCAGTGGCCGAATTGCTGCTGGCCAAGGGCGCCGATTTGGCGGCGAAAGACGGGGACGGCGGAACTCCGCTGGCCCTGGCGATCCAGGGAGATCACGCGGCCATGGCCGATCTGCTGCGCGCCCGGGGGGCGAAGGAATGAACCGGCTCCTCCGCGCGCTGTTGGCGGCTCTGGCGTCGGGCGGCATCGCCTCGGCGGCCTCGCTCCACGACGCGGCCAAGGAGAACAATGTGGACAAAGCCAGGTCCCTCCTGGCCCGGCGAGTCAACGTCAATGCGAGGGACAAGAGCATGTTCGGGCACACCGCGCTGCACCTGGCGGTCAACTTCGGGGCCAAAGAGGTGGTGGAACTGCTGGTGGCCAACGGGGCCGACGTGAATGCGCGGGACTCCCTCGTCGGCTACACTCCGCTGGATTGCGCCGCCCAAAAAAACGCCAAGGACCTGGCCGCGTTGCTGCTCGCCAAGGGCGCCGAGGTGAACAGCCGGAGCAAGGGCGGCTCGACGCCCCTGCATTCGGCCGCCGAGCTCGGCGCGGCCGACGTGGCCGGGTTGTTGCTGGACCATGGCGCGGAGGTCAATGCGACGAACGAGTACGGCAATACCCCGCTCCATGTCGCCGCCGGCAGGACCCGGGGCCGCGCGGTGGTTGAGCTCCTGCTGGCCCGCGGCGCCGCCGTCAACGCCAGGGATAAATCCGGCAACACACCGCTGCACTCGGCCGCCTTTGGCAATGCCGGGGCATCGGCTTCGCTGTTGCTGGCTCACGGCGCGGAAATCAATGCGACGGACGCGGACGGCGACACTCCGCTGCACACCGCGGCCCGGAAGGGCGCCCTGAAGGTGGTCCGCGTCCTGCTGGCCAAGGGCGCCGACATCAACGCGGCCAACAAGGTGGGCGCAACGCCGCTCGCGGTCGCATCCGGAGACCAGGGCCAGGTCGTTGCCTACGTCCTGCGGAGGGCCGCCGGCGCCGCCATCACGCCGAATGACCTCTTCGACGCAGCCGAGGCAAACGACGTGGACGGGATCAAGGAACTGCTGGCCCAGGGGATCGACGTGAAGGTCCAGGGCATCGACCCGAAGACCAAGGCCCGATCCGGCTCCGCCGCGCTCCATCGAGCCGCCATCGGCGATGCGCAGGACGTGGGCGCGCTGCTCCTGGTCAACGGGGCCGACGCGAATGCGCGAGCCAAAGACGGCGTTACGCCGCTGCAATTCGCGGCCTTCAGCAACGGCAAAGGGATGGCGGCCCTTCTGCTGGCCAAAGGCGCCGATCTGAATGCCAAAGACGGGATCGACGGCAGCACGCCGCTGCACTGGGCCATCGTCAACCGGGCCCGGGAGGTGGCGGAACTTTTGCTGGTCAAGGGCGCGCTCGTGAACGCAAAGGACAAGAATGGAAACACGCCGCTGCACATGGCGGCCTCCGATGGCAACATCGACCTGGCCGAGCTTCTGCTGGCCAACGGCGCGAACCTGGACGCCAAGGAGAATGCCGGCCTGACGCCGCTGGGCGTGGCGCTCCAGGAACACCAAATGGCGTTGGCCGCCTTCTTGAGGAAACACGGAGCAAAGAAGTAGGAAAGTCGGGGCTGTTGCCCCTGGGCGCCCCGGCAGCGCATCCGCGTCCAGGACCGAGCCGGGCGCGATTGGCGCTCGTCACAACGGGGGGTTCACGCTTCAATGCAATGAACGGCATCCGTGGAGTCCCCTGCCCCCTATTTTCCCGCGGCCCCGACACCCGCCCCATCCATCAGCGTCGCCGTCTCCGCCAGCGAGACGGATGACCGCTGGGATGCGTTCGTGGCCGCCTGCCCCGGCAGCCACCACGAGCAAGCCACGGCGTGGGGCAGCTACAAGCGTTCCCAGGACTGGCAGCCGGTTCGCCTGATCCTCTCGCGCGATGACGAAATCGTCGGCGGCGCCCAGGTCCTGCTGCGCACGGCCAGACGATTCCTGACCACCGGGTATCTGGCCCGGGGCCCGCTCTGGCGCGAGGACGACGAGCCGCTGAAGGATCGCATGGTCGAGGAGCTGCATCGGCTCGTCGGCGCCCGGAAGCCCGCGTATTTCGTCGTGACGCCGCCCTACCTGGGGTCGGGCATCGGGCACCGCCTGTCCGGACTGGGGTATTTTGTGAAACCGTACCGGCTCCCTCCGAGCGGCGCCATCACCGCGACGATGTTGATCGACCTGGCGCCGGACGAGGCGCAGCTGTTCGCCGCGCTCGACAAGAGCGTGCGCCGCTGCGTCCGCCTGGCGGTGCGGGCCGGAGCGAACGTTTTCCAGGGCGGGCTCGATGACATTGAACTCTTGCACCGGATGATGTGCCAGATCTGCGCCCGGCGCGGCGTGGCGCCCCACCCGAAGGATTCCGCTCCGTTCAAAGGCATCTGGCGCCATCTGAGCCCCGGAGGACTCGTCCGCCTGTTCCTCGTGTCGTGCCGCGGCGACGTCGTGGCCGGGGCGCTCGTGTTTGCGTTCGGTGACACCGTGCGAATCTGGAAAGTCGGATGGTCTGGTGGTGGCGCCGACGCTCATCCGAACCACCTGCTGTCGTGGGAGGTCATCCGGTGGGCAAAAAACCAGGGCTTCCGATACGTGGACTTCATGCAGATCATCCCGGAGCACGCGGAAAAGCTGCTCCGGGGCGAGGAGATCACGGGCGACTACGCGGGCGTCACCCGGTTCAAGCTGGGGTTTGGCGGCAAGGTGGTCTGTCCCGAGGCGCCGCTCTACCGTTCGTATCGTCCCTGGCTCCAGGCCGCCCTGCGGCATGG
>JBAIXJ010000853.1:0-3455 GCA_037916645.1 Opitutales bacterium
CCGTCGAGGAACTTCACGTCGTCCCACACCGCCGGCACGTGCTTCAGGAACTCCCGCACGTAGTCGGGCGCTTTCGCCATGCCCTCGGGGGTCTCGGCATAGTGCTGGACGCCGGAGGTGAACAGCACCGCCAGCGCGAGCTCGAACGCGCTCGTCGTGCGGCGCTCGATCCGCGGAACCTGGTCGAGCACCATCGGGGTGAAATCCATCGGATCAAAGACGTTTCGCGTGAAGGGCAGCATCGCCGCGTGAGTCGCCTCCTGGTCGGCGTTCGCTTGCGCGAAGGTCACGTATTCCAGCCCCCGCACCCCCTCCATCGTCATCAGGTGCGGATAGGTCCGCTCCCAGCCGCGCGGCAGCGTGGCGCCGTGGAAGTTCATCGCGAAGCCGTACGGCGCCGCGTCCTCGAGCAGGTCGAGGTAGTAGTCGATCATCGACTGCCCGTCGCCGCCGAAGAAGTCGATCTTGAGCCCGGCCACGCCCATCGCCTTGAGGCGCGCGAACTCCGCCTCGCGCGCGGCGTGGGTGAGCAGCTTGTCGCGCGGCGTGATCGGCACGGTGTTCCAGTTGCCCGCGGAGTTGTACCACAGCAGCACCTTCACGCCCTTGGTGCGCGCGTAGTCCACCAGCTCCTTGACCCGGTCGTAGCCGATCTGCTTGTCCCACAGCGCGTCGATCAGCGTGTACCGCCAGCCCATGTCCGCGGCATAGTCGATGAAGTGCTTCTGCACGTCGAAGGTCGTGGCGTCGTCTTTCAACAGCGGCCAGCTCCACGACGCCTTGCCGGGCTCGACCGAGCCGTCCGCCGCCTCCGACGCCGGTGTGGCCAGGTCCACGCCCAGCATCGACTCGGCAATCGTCTTCAGATCGCCGATCACAATCAGCCGCCACGGCGTGGTCCAGGGCAGGGACGAACGCGGATTCGCCGTGCCGCCGGGAATGACCTCGCGCGGGTCCGCGAAGCCGACCTGATAATCGCCGTTCGGCGACGCGGCCCGCAGCCGCGTGCCGCAGTAGGTCCGGCCGAGCCCGGCCTCGCTGACGAGAAGCCAGGTATCGCCACTGCGGAACAGCGCCGGGTAGACCCAGCCGGCGCCGGTCGGCGACGGGGTGCCGGCCGGGATGTCCTTCTCGTAGAGCTCCTCGTAGGACGGGCTCGCCACGTGCCAGTCCTGCTTGGCCACGGCGATCGGCTGCAGCCAGGCCCGCGTGGCGGGCAGGAAATGATAGGACGTCACCTCCTCCCGGAGTTCGTGAACCGTGGCGTCAGTCTCGGGAAAACGATAACGGATCGCCACGCCGTCGTCGGAGACCTGGAAAATGATATCGAACCTCTGCCCGCCGCGCGCCTCGAGGTGGAATTCCCGGCGGTTGGCCCGGTAGTCGTTCACCCGCCGCTTGCACGTGAGGATCTCGTAGTGATCGTGCACCGGCTCCGCGGCCGGGGCGCCCGTCAGCTTCAGGGCCCAGGTGAAATCCACGTCGTCGCGCACCAGGCCGAGCTGTGACGATGCCAGCGCCGGGCGCCCGTCCCGGCGGACCGCATAGCGCGGCTGGCCGTTTTCGTTGAGCTGGAATTCGACCACGAGGCGGCCGTTCGGGCTGGCCACGGTGTTGCTTCCCACCGCCGGTTGCGCATGAGCCGCGCCCACCGCTGCGAGGCAGATCGAAAGGACAAACAGGGGCGTTGTCTTCACGGCGCAGGTATCGCCGCATGCCAGCGCAACGTCAAACGCGTTGCTGGCCGTCCCGGGCGTTGCGGAATCCCCGATTCCATGGGACAGTCGTCCGCCGCTCGATCAGGTCCGGCCAATCGACCCCCCGTCCCCATGAAAATCGATCGCAGGCAGTTCGTCGTCACCCTCGGCACCGCGGCCCTCGCCGGCCGCCAGCTCCTCCACGCGACGGACGCGCCTGCCGCCGGGCCGGCGGTGGGCTCCGCCCTCCCCTGGCATCAGCGGGTGCGGCGCGTGGGCCAGCTGAACTTCAACGAACGCGATCCAGTCGAGCTCGACGTCAAGGCGTGGGCCGACACGTGGGCCGAGCTGCAGGTCGACGCCGTGCTCGTGAGCGTCACCGGCATCCTTGCTTTCTACCCGACAGCCGTGCCGTTCCACCGGCGGTCGCGCTGGCTGAATGGGCGGGATCTGTTCGGCGAGTGCTGCGCCGCCCTGAAGGCGCGCGGCATCCGTGTCATCGCCCGGTTCAGCCCCGACTTGGTCTGGGGCGACGCGCTCGAGGCCCACCCCGAGTGGTATCGCCGCGACGCCGACGGCAAGCCAGTGCCGCACCCGCCGGTGCCCGGCCTGTACGCCACCTGCCCGTTCACCAGCTACTTCACCGAGCAGACGCCGGCGATCATGGGCGAGATCAATGCGCGGTACGACGTGGACGGCATGTTCACCAACGCCTGGCCGTCGCTCGGCGAGCTGCCGGTCTGCCACTGCGCCGCCTGCCGGAACGCGCCGCCGCCGGGGACGCCCGAGTTCGACGAGCGCCACCTCCGGCGCACGCTCGAGCTATGGCGCCTTTACGAGGCGATCGCGCGCGAAAAGCGGCCGGACAACCTCTTCTACGGCAACCTGGGCTCGGGCATCCGCGCCCAGCTCAACGCCAGGGAGCTCGCCTCGGTCTGCCAGTGGTTCAACTGCGACAACCAGGGCCGGGAGGGCGAGACCACGCCGGCGTGGGCGTGCGCCCAGCAGGGGCGCGTCGCGTATTCGGTCATGCGGGGCCGCACCACCACCAACGTCCTCGGGTCGTGGGCGACGGGCGCCATCCGGTGGCGCAACACCGCCAAGGGCCGGGCCGAGGCGACGCTGTGGATGGCCCAGACGGCCGCCAGCGGCATGCGGGTGTGGTACCACTGGCTCGGCGGCCAGACCGGCTTGGGCGAGGATCACCGCTGGCCGCGCGCCGGGCGCGATTTCCTCCGCTGGCAGGCCCGCCATGACACCCACTTCACCTACCGGAAGGCGATCACCGACCTCGGCGTCGTCTGGGCCCAGCGGCCGAACACCCTCTACCGGCCGCCGGGCGCCGATCCCCGCCTGCGGCGCGACGCGGCCGAATTCCTCGAGGGCCTCTACGGCGCCCTGGTCGAGGGCCGGTTCGCCTTCGACTTTGTTCACGAGGACGACCTCGGGGCCGAGCGGCTGCGCAACTACCGCGCCCTGCTCCTGCCCAACGTGGCGCTGCTCAGCGATGCGCAGTGCGGGCAGTTGCGCGCCTACGCCGAGGCCGGCGGCTCGCTGCTCGCGACCTTCGAGACCGGCCTCTACAACGAGCGCGGCGCCGCCCGGGCGGACTTCGGGCTCGGCGACCTTTTCGGCATCGCGCGGGCCGGCGCCACCCAGGGGCCGGTCGCGAACTACGGCTCGTACGCCCGCGTCGAACGGCCGCACGAAATCCTGCGGGGACTCGAGGACACGAGCCTGCTGCCCGGCGCGGAATAT
>JBAIXJ010000854.1:0-5830 GCA_037916645.1 Opitutales bacterium
GGGGCCACGCGGTTCGACGTGCCCACGTTCCGGCTCCTCGAGATGAGCTTCCCCACCTTCCCGCCGGACCAGCTCCCCGACTGGCTGGCGAAGGTCCCGGTGGAGAAACCCGGGAGCTGAGCGGCGGGCTCCTCCCGTAGCCGAACGCGTGAGCGTTCGGATCGAATCCCCGATCCCAAGCCTCACGGCTTGGGCTACGAAGCAGGATGCCATCCAGTCCGATATTCTGGGCACCAACCCCAAACCCAGGACCCAAGACTCAGAACCGAAGGCGCCCTCTCGCGGGCGCCTTACGGCACATTCAGCGCGAGGTACCGGTAGGCGCCACGATCCCACACCATGCAGATGTTGCGGCGGCCGGGCGCCACGAGCTTGCGGGCCTGGGCCAGATCCTCCACCGGCACGCGGTTGATCTGCAAAATGACCATGCCGGTCCGCAGCCGGTCGCGGAACGGCGACTTGTCGGCGACCTCGGTCACCACGAGGCCGTCGACCTCGTCCGGCAGGCGGTAGGTCTCACGCAGGTCATCGGTCACCCGCGCCACGGTGACGCCCTCGAAGACCTCGTCGGAAGCCGCCACCTCGTCGGCCAAGCGCCCGAGTTCGACCTCCACCTCCGCCGACTTGCCGCCGCGCAGGTACTGCACCTTCACCTTGGTCCCCGGCGGATTCTGGGCGATGAAGAGCCGCAGGTCCTGGAGCGACTCCACCGGCTGGCCGTTGACCGTGGTGATCACGTCCTCGAGCTTGAGGCCCGCCTTCGCCGCCGGGCCGTCCGCGGTCAGGTTGGTGATGATCACGCCCTTGATGTCCTTGAGGTTGAAGCCCTCGGCCAAGTCGGGCGTCATCTCCTGGACGCCGACCCCGAGGAAGCCGCGCGCGACCTTGCCCGTCGTGATCAGGCTCTGCATGATGCTGGAGGCCAGGTTGACGGGGATGGCGAAGCCGATGCCGATGTTGCCGCGGGTCAGCGAGACGATGGCGCTGTTGATGCCGACCAGGCGCCCCTTGGCGTCGATGAGGGCGCCGCCCGAGTTGCCCATGTTGATGGCGGCGTCGGTCTGGATGAAGTTCTCGTAGCCGGCGACGTTGTCGAGCAGGCCGAGGTTGCGGCGGCCGGTGGCGGAGATGATGCCCATCGTCACCGTCTGGCCGAGCGCGAGCGGATTGCCGATGGCGAACACGACGTCGCCGACGCGGAGCTTGTCGCTGTCCGCCAGCGTGATCGTGGGCAGGTCGGTCGCCTCGATCTTGATCACGGCGATGTCGGTCTTGGGGTCGGTCCCGATGACCTTGGCCTTGAACTTGCGCTCGTCGGGCAGCGCCACCTCCAGCTCGTCCGCCCCCTCGACCACGTGGTTGTTGGTCAGGATGTAGCCGTCGGCCGACACCACGACGCCCGAACCGAGGCCCTCCTCGCGCCGGGAGCGCTCCTGGTCGCCGAAGAACTGCCGGAAGTAGGGGTCCGGGAACGGAAACGCGGGCACGCGTTCGCGGACGGTCTTCGTCGAGTAGACGGACACCACCGCCTTCTGCGCGGGGCCGACCACCTCCGCATAGCTGGCGACCAGGGCGGATTTGCCGTCATTGACGGGCGAGGGATCGACCTTGAGCGCCGGCTTCGGCGGCGCCTCGGACGCGCCGACGAGGCGGCCCGCCGCGAGGGCGGCCGCCAGGACGAGAAAGGGAACCGTGATTTTCATGGAAGATGGGGGGCGGGCCGCGACCAGCACCGGGCGCGCCGCGGGCCAAGGAGTTCCGGCCGGCTAGAAGCCCTTGATCTTGAAGAGGCTCGTGACGCTCTCGTTGCTGTTGATGCGCAGGATGGCGTCGCCGAGCAGGTTGGCGATGCTGAGGACGGTGATCGGCAGGCCGCGGGGGTCGTTCGGCACGGAATTGGTGGTGATGAGTTCGTCGATGAGCCCCGACCGCAGGCGCTCGTAGGCGATGTCGTTCAGGATGCAGTGGCTGACCGCGGCGCGCACGCTCAGCGCCCCGCTGTCCCGGAGGATCTTCGCCGCCGCGGTGAGCGTGCCGGCGGTCTCGGTGATGTCGTCCACCATGAGGATATTGCAGTCCTTGACCTCGCCGACGACGTTGATCGCCTCGACGGTGGTGGCGCTCTTGCGTTTCTTGGCCACCATGCCGAGGCCTCCGCCCAGCATGTCCGCGTAGGCGGCGGCCATCTTCATGCCGCCCACGTCGGGCGAGCAGACGACGATGTTCGGCGAGGGCTTCTTGGCCAGGTAGTCGAAGAACACCGGCGAGGCGTAGAGGTGGTCGACCGGGATGTCGAAGAAGCCCTGGATCTGCTGGCTGTGCAGGTCCATCGTCAGCATGCGGTTGGCGCCGGCGGCCACGAGCAGGTTGGCGACCAGCTTGGCGGTGATGGGGACGCGCGGCTGGTCCTTGCGGTCCTGGCGGGCGTAGCCGTAGAACGGCACCACCGCGGTGATGCGCTGGGCCGACGCGCGCCGGGCGGCGTCGATCATGATCAGCAGCTCCATCAGGTGGTGGTTGGAGGGCGGGCAGGTCGACTGGATGATGAAGACATCCGCGCCGCGGATGTTCTCGTTGATCTTCACGAACGACTCCCCGTCGGGGAAACTCGTCACGGTGGCCTCGCCCAAGGGCACCCCAATGTGGCGGCAGATCTCCTCCGCCAGCGCCCGATTCGAGTTTCCCGAGAAGATCTTCAGTCGCGATTCGCTCATAAGGTGGCGGCCATCTTGCCACGAAGAGGGGGCAGCGGAAGTTAATTTTGCCGCCCCGGCGCCCCGCCCCCGCTGAGAGGCGCCGGATAGGGGGTAGCGGCCCAGGTGACGAGGCCGGTCCGGCATCCGCCTTGGGCCAGCCTCCTCACGTCGGCTGCTACCATTGCAGACCCGCCGCCGCCGACGTAGCAGACGAGGTGACGAGGCTGACCGACATTTGATCCTCGACCAGCCTCCTCACGTCGGCTGCTACCGAGCGCCCGGCTTTCGGCTACCCACCCGCCGCCATCTGCTTCACCTGCTCCTCCAGCTTGTCCACCCGGTGGAAGAGCTCCGGCAGGCGCTGTCGCAGCACGGCGATGCGCCGCTCCAGCATGTAGGGAATCGCGGGCGTCCCGTTGATGTAGGCGCCGGCCGGCACGCTCACATTGATCCCGGTCTGCCCGCCGGCCTTGACGCCGCGGCCGATGGTCAGGTGCCCGGCCACGCCCACCTGCCCCGCCAGCATGACGTAGTCCTCGACCGTGACGCTGCCGGAGAGGCCGGTCTGGGCGCAGATGATGCAATGCTTGCCGATGACGCAGTTGTGCCCGACCTGGACCAGATTGTCGATTTTCGTGCCCTCGCCGATGGAGGTGCGGCCGAAGCGGGCGCGGTCGATCGTGGTGCCGGCGCCGATCTCCACGTCGTCGTCGATCACCACCGACCCGATCTGGGGAATCTTCTCATGCCGGCCGTTCACCAGCTCGTAGCCGAAGCCGTCGGAGCCGACGACCACATTCGCGTGCAGGCGCACCCGCCGTCCCAGCTGGCAGCCGGCGTAGATGCGCACCCCGGGCATGAGCTGGCAGTCCTCGCCGACGACGACGTCGCGCCCCAGGTAAACCGCCGCCAGCAGCTGCACGCGCTCCCCGACCCGCACCCCCTCCTCGAGCACGCAGTGCGGCCCGATCGACGCCGTGGCGGCGATCTGGACGCGCGGCGCGACGGCGGCGCTGGCATGCACGCCCGGCGGCGGGGCCGGGCGGAGGGTCTGCTCGATCCGGGCGCACAGCTTCGCCAGGGCCAGCGAGGGATCTTCGACGACGAGAAAGACCTGGTCGGGCCCAGGTTCGCCCGCGTAGTCGGGCGGCACGAGGACGAGCGAGGCCTGCGTGCGGGCGACCTCGGCCTTGTACTTGGGATTGCCCAGGAACGAAAGGTCACCCGGCCGCGCGGTCCCGAGCGCGGCGATGCCGCGGATCACCGCGGACGTGCTGCCGCGCGTCGACCGCGGCTGCACGATGACGGCGATTTCTTCCGGCGTGTACGAGAGCTGCATGGCGATGGGCTCGGGCGGCGGGCCGCAGCCGGCGGAACTGGGGCGCGCCCGGCGGGACCCACTCAAGCAAATTTCCCGGGCGACCCAAAGAAAAAACCCCGCCCAGGGAGGGCGGGGTTGGAAAAACCGCGGAGGACGCGGCCTCAGGGCTTCGGGGCGATGCCCGGCACCGTCACGGTCGGGTTGTCGGTTGCGGCCGGAGCGGTTGCGGCCGGAGCGGGGGCAGCGGCGGCCGGAGCCGGGGCGGCGGCCGGCGGCGTGGCCGGCTTGTCCTTGTTGATCTCGGTCAGCACCTCGGTGGTGATGTCAAAGGCCGGGTCCGCATAGACCACGGACGCAATCCCGAGCGCCGACGGGCCGGACGTGTCCACGACCATCGTGGCGCCCCGGCGCTTGGCGATCTCGGCCACCTTCTTGCTGATCTCATCGAGCAAAAGGCTGCGGAAATTGCCGAGGCGCTGCTGGAGCGACCGCTGGGTGGTCGTGCTGAAGTTCTGCAGGTCGGCCTGCCGCTTCTGGATCTCCTCCATCAGCTTCTGGCCGTCGGCGTCGGCCTTGGAGCGCGCATCGGGGGTCAGGAGCGTGTTCTTGGACTGGTCCTGCGTCTCCTTGTACTGGTCAACCAGCTGGTTGCGTTCCTTGACCATCTGTTCGAGCTGTTCCTGCGCCTTCTGCTCGTCGGCGCGCAGCTTGTTCATCTGCTCCTCGGTCTTGTAGTGACCTTCGAGCAGCTTGCCCATGTCAACCGTCGCGACCTTCAGCGGCGGTTCCTGGGCTACGAGCCCCAGCGCGACCGCGCCAAAGGCGATGGACGATAGGGCGAATTTCAACGTTCTGTTCATGGGTGATATCAACCGGGTGTGGATGGGTTGTTAGAAGCGGGTGCCAAAGGAAAAGTTAAACTGGTTTCCCTTCTTATTAAGCTTATCGGTGGTGAGGGGAATACCAAAATCCAGGCTGAGCGGGGCGCCGGCCACAAACAGGCGCAGGCCGACGCCAAAGTCGTCGTTGTAGTTGGCCGGGCTGAAGTCGTAGGCCGCGGTGTTGACGAAGCCCCAGTCGTAGAAGATGGCGAAGCGGACCGGCTTGACCACGTCCATGGAGTACTCGGCCGTGAACATCCCGTAGGTCTTGCCGCCGAGCGGCTCGGCCAGGGTGTCCTTCGGGCCGACATCGCGGTATTCGAACCCGCGCAGGTCGTCCGGCCCGCCGAGGAAGAAGCGGTCGTAGAACGGGACCTCCTTGCTCCGGCCGTAGTTCTCCACGACGCCGGACCGGGCGATCAGGCCGAGGACCTGCTGCTGGCTGGAAAACACCGGCAGAAACTCCGAGCCGCGGAACTCCACCTTGTAGTAGTCGTTGGAGCCGCCGAACGGTCCGCCGGCCAGCTCCGTGTCCAGCTCGATGCGGTTGCCCCGCGTCGTGTTCACGATCTTGTCGCGCAGATCGCGCACCATCTGGAAGCCGAGCGCCACCGTGCGGGTCTTGCCCGCCAGGGCCCGGATGATCGGGGAGGCGGAGGGGTCGACGTTGCGGATGTCGATCTCCTCGTTGGTCAGCGACACCTGGCCGTTGACGTACTCGAAGAGGTGCTTGCGCATGTACACCTGGGCGCCCATGCGGATCTCCTCGTAGTAGGAGCTGTAGTAATCGGAGCTGGAGCGGTAAATCTGGAAGCCGACCGCCAGCTCGCGCTGGAAGAGCCACGGCTCCTCGAAGTTCAGCACCACCTCGTTGGAGAGCGAGCCGATCTGGAACCGCAGGCGGAACTTCTGGCCCGCGCCCTGGAAGAACG
>JBAIXJ010000855.1:0-8318 GCA_037916645.1 Opitutales bacterium
ATCGATGGCGCAGCGGAAGGGCCGACGAATCTCCTGCGGCCCAACGGCAACACCCGCGTCCGCGGCCTCGATTCGGCGGACAACACCCGCGACCTGATTTTGACCGACATCCCGTGGAACGGCTTCAATGTCGGCCGCGTCGATTTCCAGCGCGGCCCGAACTCGATCCTCTTCGGGCTTGGCAGCCCTGCGGGCATCATCAACGCGAGCCCGAACACGGCCACCTACCGGACCGGGGGCAATATCGAGAACCAGCTCAGCAGTTTCGGCAGCGACCGCACCACCCTCGACTACAACCACGTGCTCGTGCCCAACACGCTCGCGATCCGCGTCGATGCCGTCTATGACGATCAGAAGTACCGGCAGGAGCCGGCGTTCAACAAGGACCGCCGCGTCTTCGGCGCGCTGCGCTGGGATCCGAATCTCTTTGGCAAGAACAGCACGGCGCACACGACGCTCCGCCTGAACTACGAGCACGGCAAGGTGGACGCGAATCGGCCGCGCAGCCTGCCGCCGATCGATCGCCTCACGCCGTTCTTCGACCCGAACGGGATCAACAAGCGGCTCATCGACCCGTGGTACGACTACACGACGGGTCTCTTCCCGTGGACCGGGCCGGCGACCGGCCCGGGCGCGCAACAGAAAAACTATTGGCTGGGCACGGGCGCTGTCGGCGGCAACAACCCGAATCTGTTCTATTACAACAATGCGACGGCGATCATGGCCATGCAGGGCAGCCCCTATGGCTATTACGCGCCCGGTCATCAGCTCGGCGGGTTTCCCTTTGCGGTCTATCCCGGCATCGCGACCTATGGCGAACATGCGAAGAATATCGCGGTCTACGGCGCGGCCAACGGTGTGCCGCAGAGCGAGCTGGCCGCGTTCGCGGGCGGACAAACCGGCTTCTACAAGGCGCGACAGATCACCGACCCGTCGATCTTCGATTTCTACAATCACCTGATCGACGGCCCGACGAAGAAGGAATGGCAGGGCTGGGATGCCGGGAACATCTCCCTCGAGCAGACGTTCTTCAACGACCGACTCGGTTTCCAATTCGTATACGACAAGCAGCGCTATCACGACGGGGGCGAGAACCTTCTCGGCTGGTCGCCCTACCTCACGGTCGACATCGCGAAATACAACATGGAGTGGCCGTCGTTCTATGCCGATGCCGTCTTGCCCAACCCGAACGCCGGCCGCGCCTACACCGCGGGCCAAGGCAGCGGCAGCAGCCGTGCCACCCTTCGCGAGAATCTGCTCTTCACCGGCCGCGGCGAACTTCGCGCCAGCGATCTTCTGAAGCAGTCGTTGCTGCAGCGGCTGCTCGGCCGTCATGTGATCACCGGCGTTTACAGCCGCGAGAAGTATGATGTCGAGGACCGCAACTGGGTGCGCTACGCGGCGACGGGCCAGTGGTCGGAACTCAACGGCCGCGGCTACGTCAACGGCGGCGACGGCACCGGCGGCATCCGCTCGGGCGACGTCATCGTGAACAGCATCGTTTACCTCAGCGACTCGCTGCTCGGCAAATCCAGCGCCGCGGGGCTCGACCTGTCGCGGATCAATAATGATCCGGCGCCATCCGGTGCGCTGCCGATCAAGTATTTCGATGCGCACTGGAAATGGCCGACGGATCCGACCAATCCCAACTACGTCGACCCGACCGCGCCGTGGACGAACCCGACCACCAACCCGCCTTCGGCCAGCACGCAGCAGAGCAACCCGTTTAACCTCGTGGGCTGGCAGACCGCCACCGTGCCCATCCTGAATGCCGACAAGGGCGACATCGACCAGCTCTACAAGGACGCCAGCAAGACGCAGAAGATCACCAAATCCAAGGCCGGCACGTGGCAGGCGTTCCTCTGGGACGACACCATTGTCGCGACGGTGGGCTACCGCAAAGACCGCCAGGAGCAACGCTACGGCGCATCCCCGCAGGACGTCACCGGTCTGGCGTCGATGAACTATGACCTCGCGCCGCTGGCCAGTAACGGCGTCGCCGAAGGCAGCAGCACGACGTGGGGTGTCGTGGTGCATACGCCGCGCGTGCTCCGCGAGAAATTGCCGTGGGGCACCGATATCTCGCTGTCCTATAACAACGGCAAGAACACGCGCGTCGAGAACCGCTACGGCTTCAACGGCCAGCAGCTGCCGAATGCGCGGGGCGAAACCAAGGATATCAGCCTGGCGATCTCCACGCTTAACGACCGGCTCACCTTCAAGGTCACGCATTACGTGACCGACGTGAAGGACGCGAACATCTCCTCCGTCACCAGCCAGACCTCCACGCTCGGCAACAACACGACCGAATTGGAGAATTTCGAAGCCTGGGGCACCGCCAGCGCGCTGATGGACATCGCCGGCATGAAGGGCGACTTTCCCGGCTGGGAATGGTATTGGAATTGGGCGGAAATCGCCGGTGAACCCGGCACGGGCGCGCACGCCTGGGACAACGCCTACTGGGATCCGGTTGGCTCACCTGACGCCCAAGCGCGCTTTGCGGCGCATCCGGAGACGATCAAGGAGAAAGCAGCGATTCAGTCATGGTTGGATCAGATGCAACCGCAATCCTGGTTCGACGCGTTCGGTTACCCGATCAACGTGGCCAAGGCCAAGGCGGGTGATTACGCGCACGCCATCAGCAACGGCGCCTGGCAGCCGGCGAGCTATCTCGGCTCCGTGCAGCCGGCCGGTGCGGGCCGCGTCAACGGCGTCTGGCCCACTGGAACCGTGGACAACCGTTCGAAAGGCTGGGAATTCGAGGTCACCGGCAAGCCGATCCACAATCTCGACGTCATGTTCAATGCGTCGAAGCAGTTCGCCTCGCAGGTGGCGCTCGGCCAGGACCTCGTCGCCTTCATCGAGGCCTGCAAGGTGAAATACGACTCCCCGGCCGGTGATCTCCGCATGTGGTGGGGCGGCGACAACTCGTTCCGGTATGTCTTCAACCAGGACGTCTGGTCGGCCTATCAATTCCAGAAGAAGACCAACGGGAAGATGGTCTCGGAAATGGCGCCCTGGCGCTTCAACGGCACGCTGAACTACACGTTCGACCACGGCTGGCTCAAGGGCGTCAATATCGGCGGCAGCTACCGCTGGCAGCAGGGCGTGATCCTCGGCTACCGCATCAATGCCGCGGGGGACAACCTCGACATCAACAAGCCCCTGTGGGGCCCGGCCCAGGACTGGGTTGATCTCTGGGCCGGACGCGCCTGGAAGATCAGCCGCAAGCTCACCTGGCGCACCCAGGTCAACCTCCGCAGTGTCGGCAAGTCCGCACGGCTCACGCCCATCAGCGTGCAGCCCGATGGCTCGCCCGGCCAGTATCGCATTGAGGAGGGGATGACCTGGATGCTCAGCAATACGCTGTCGTTCTAGACCGATTCCCCTGGGGCTCTTCCGGCCGGCGTCTGCACGGTCGGAAGACCACCTGTTGGGGTTAGGGGTGGCGCCAGTCCTAGGTAGCTGGCGCCACTTTTTTCGACCCATCCAAGGGTGAGTTTTTGACCTTGGCCAACCGCGCCGCGGCTATGGCTCCGGTTCGTGTTGGTTCGGCAACTCCACATGACGGGTGATCGCTTGCGTGCGTGAGTTGACGTGGAGCTTTTCGTAAATCCGCCGAATGTAGGTGTTCACGGTCCCGATGCCGATTCCGAGGGTGGCGGCGATCTCCTTGTAGAGATATCCTTGGGCCAGCAGCGTCAGGATCTCGTTTTCGCGCCGCGACAGCTCCTCGACCGTTTTGACCTTCAGTTTGGGCTGCTGCAGCGACTGCACCACTTTGCGGGCGATGATGCTGCTCATCGGTGAACCGCCGGCATGGACCTCCTGCAGCGCTGCGATCAGGGCCTCACGATGCGTCCGTTTGAGAAGATAGCCGGTGGCACCGGCCGAGAGCGCATCGAAGATATGGCGGGAGTCCTGATACACGGTGAGCATGACGAACTGCGTGTTCGGGAGGAGCGGCTTGAGCTTGCGCACGCAGTCAATGCCGCTCAGCCCGGGAAGATTGATGTCGACGAGAGCCACGTCGGGCTTGCACCGGGCGATTTCGGGGATCGCGCTCTCGACGTCGGGAAACGCTCCCAGGCAGACGAAGCCCTCGGTTTCCCGGAGCCACAGCGCGAGGATCTCGCGCAGCGGGGCATCGTCCTCGATCAACACCGAGGAGATGACGGAGGGTCGGGCGCAACCTGGATTTGTTGAGTCGGCCGTGATGATCGAGGACATGGATCCGACGGGCTAGAGCTGGCTGGGATGAAAGGGGGAGGGAGAGGGCTGGGGCGAGGCGTTGACGATGAATGAGACGCGCGTCCCGGTCTTGATCTCGGTCGCAATCTCGCAGCGGCCCCCGATGCGGGCGAGCCTGGTTTGCATGTTCGACAGGCCATTTCCGGCCCCGGCCCGGCCGGGCCGGGCTGGGCCGCGCTGTTGCAGGTCGAAACCACAGCCATTGTCCCGGATGGTCAGCGTGAAGGAGTCGGGTTGCACGTTCAGTGAAATGTGCACCTCGGTGGCCGCGGCGTGCCTGACGGCATTATTGAGTGCTTCCTTGAAGGCGAGAAACAGATTGTGCCGGGTGTCGGCGGTGAGCGGCCACGCCGGAATCTCGGCGGGCAACTCCAGTCGGTAGCGGACGTCGGCAGCGGTGAGAATATCCTGGGCGAACATGCCCATGTAATCGGCGAAGCCGTCAAGGGTGTCGTGCCGGGGATCGACCGCCCACACGATCTCATCCAGGGCATCGGTCGTTTCGCGGGCGGTCGAGTAGATGCGCGACAGCACGGTCGCCGTTTGCTCCGGCTGGGCGAGCTGGCTGCGCACCGGCTGGCTCAGCATGGTGATGCGGGAGAGACTGGCGCCGATGTCGTCGTGAATGTCCTGGGCGATGCGGGCACGTTCGCGTTCGACGGCGTTCTGGCGTTCCAGCGCCTGCAGCCGCTGGTGCAGCCGGCGCCGCGCGAAATGGCGCACCAACATCGTGAGAATCGCGAGCGCCAACGCCGCGCAGGCGCTGGTGAACCACCACGTTTGCCAGAAGAAAGGAGCGACGGAAAAAGCGAGCGAGGCTCCGGCGGTGTTCCAGAGGCCATCGTTGTTGCACGCGATCACGCGGAAGCGGTAGGCGCCGGCGGGGAGCTGGCTATAGAAGGCGGTCCGCCGGTTGCCGGCGTCGATCCATTTCTGGTCGAGTCCATCAAGGCGGTATTTGAACAGGACCTTGTTGGGGGCGACGAAGCTCAAGCCGCCGAAGCGAAATTCCAGACGTTGGTGACGGGGCGGCAGACGGCCCGCCACCTCGCCATGGCGGAACGGGACGGCCGTCCCGTCGATGAGCAGCGATTCCAGCACGACGGGCGGCGGCTTCGGGTTGGATTTGATGCGCGCCGGATCGACCACGAGGATCCCTTTGTTGCTGGAGAGCCAGAGGCGGCCGTCGGCCGTTTGGCACCCGGCCGCCTGCAAGCCGCCGGTGAGTTCGATCGTCGGCAGGCCGTCGTGCTGGTCGTAAACCTGGCTGGCAAGCGTCGAGATCGTGCCATCAGCGCAGCGGTTGAGCTCATCTTTGGCGATCCTTTGAAGCCCATGATGCGTGCTTAACCAGAGCTGGCCGAATTCGTCGCCCAGAACATAGCCGATGAAGCTGTCCACCAGGCCGTGCGTGACGCCAATATTCGCAAACTGTCCGTTCTTGAAACGGCTCAGGCCGCCATCCGCGGTGCCGATCCAGAGCGACTCGCCATCCGCGAACAGACAGCGCACCGAATCACTCGCGAGCCCGTCGCTCGTGCGGAAATGCGTGAGCTTGCCGTCGGCGAGCCGGACAAGGCCTCCCTCCTCGAAGCCGCACCAAATGCCGCCGTGGCGGTCCCGCGCGATGGCCAGGGCGGCGCCGGCCGAAGGTTCCGGCGCCTTGATCAACCAGGTTGACTGGGATCCCTTGAGCCGCAGCAGCCCGTCACGATTTCCGACCAGGAGCTCGTCCGTGCCCGGTGAAGCCAGCAGCGCGAAGACGGGGCTGAAGTTTTCCTCCACACCGGCGGGGCGAACGAACCGGCCGCCTTCCAGACGAAACGGGCTGCCCCACCAGAAGTGGCCCATCCACACTTCGCCGTCCGGGCCCTCGGTGACCGCTGGGATGTATCCATTGCCCACGCCTTCGGCCTCGCCATAGTGCGTCCAATTCCCGGCGGTGTAGTGGTAGAGGGCCGCGCCGTCGGTGCCGATCCAGAGGCCGCCGCTGCGGCCGGGCGCCACGGCGAGCACCGTGCAGCCCTGCCACTGATCGGGCGAATTCAGGACCGAGAAGGCGGTCGGGTGGACCGATGCGAGTCCGGCCGTTCCGGCCCCGACCCAGAGGTCCCCTTCGCGGTCCTCGTAGAGGAAGCGCACCCAGTTTTGCGGCAGGCCGTTGCTGCGATCGATATGAACGGGAGGGCGACCGCGCGGAAATATGAGATACAACCCGGAATAGATGGTGCCCACGGCCAGCGTGCCGTCTCGCAGTTCGAGGGCACAGGCCACGGGTCCTGACGGCCAAGGGAAGTCGCCCCGATCTTCCGCCCAGCTATTGTCCTCCCATTTTCGGATGCGGTTGTCGGTCAGGATCCAAACCCCAGCGCCGGCCGCAGCGGCTAGGCCGGAGACGGGACTGCCAGCTGACTGGGAGGAAGGAAAAGAGACTGGGGACAGTTTTCCATCCGCCAGGCGAACCGCCTGACCGTTTTCGGCCACCCAGATGCGTCTTTGCTCGTTTTCTGTCCAGGCCATGGCCGCGGGCAGTGCTGGCGCGATGAGTGACGGGATGCGGTCGCCTTGGCGGTCGAGCGAGTCGATCGCGCCGTTGTGCCGCATCGCCCAGAGCCGCCCGTGCTCATCATTGCCGATGCCGATGACTTGTTCTCCTGCGGCCCCCGAGGAGAGCAATGCCGGTTCAAACCGGCCGTCCCGACAACGCGTGATCACGCCGGATTCGCTGCCGATCCAGAGTGTCCCCTGCGCGTCCTCAAACAGACAGCTGATGCGGCGGTCTTTGAGGCCGGGGGTGATGGCGGAATTGAAAACCTGAAATCTCTCCCCGTCGAATCGCGCCAGACCGATCCAGGTTCCAAACCAGAGGTAGCCATCCCGAGTCTGAACCGCCGAGGTCACGAGGTTTTGCGGCAACCCATCCTCCACCTGCCAGACGCGCACCGAATAGCCCTCCGCCAGAAAGGTGCTGGCAAAACATCCGGTCGCGAGCTGGAGAAATGCCAGCGGCCACGTGACAATCGATCGGAGTGGGGGCACCATGAGACGCCAGCGGCCCGCCCGACCGGGGCGAGACGAGGTAGGCGGGTCAAGCATGGGCCTGCGATGCGCAGCAGCAAGCGTGGACAAAACCGTCGTGCCGAAGATCTCTTCCCGGGAGACGGCGGTTTTCTTGGGCGGCTTGCCCCTGGTCGTCGCCAACACCCGAAACGCTGTTGGTCCGCCGGGGCGGAAGAGCAGTTTGATCGACGAGATTTGGCGCGGCCGGCCCAACCGAGCGATTATCGGCCAACCAGGAAGCCCGGCCCTGTGCGAGAGAGGAATCGGGCCTCGGTCGAGAGGCGGGAATGAGACCGGGACCCGCTTACCGATTCATTGAATTCGTCACCTGAAGACCCGGATCGCCAGCCGAGTTGCGCACTCAACTCCACCATGGGGTCGCGCAATATCGGGGCTTTCCTCCAGTCGTGACCCCGATGGGGCTCGGCTCCGGTGACACCGCGCTAGTCAAGCTGGCAGTTTCTCTTCAGATCGAGCTCCAGCTGGTAGGCAAGGTCGCGGATGGCCGCACGGTCGCGCTGGTCCGGCGGCAGGTTGCGCCAATGCCGGATCTTCGCGCTGGGCGGCACGTTCATGGGGACCATTTCCGCGGCCTCCAGCAGGTTCGCGGCGTATTCGGCCGCGTCGAGCATCCGGGTCGTCGACTCCGCGGACGGAGGGCGGCCGAAGGTGCCCTTGTCCGCGTTCAGGGCCTCCTGAATCGCTTGCACCGCCTTTTCCGCCTGGCCCTCTCGGTTGGGATTCGCCCGGACGATCGAGGCCAGGTCCCGGTTCCGGTAGAATCCCATGATCGCCGCGACGATCGAGGGATCGCGCACCGTGCCGTCGGGATAGAATATCCCATGCACCTCGCCCCAATAGCCGCCGATCATCAGGTTGAACAGGTACCAACCCGTCCGGTGCTCCCCGGCAATCTGGAGCACCTCGTCATAGGGATTGGCCCGCGCGATGCAGGCCGTCTCGGTGTTGAGCAACGGCTTGCCGGATTTCTTCGCGATGGCTTCGGC
>JBAIXJ010000856.1:0-3509 GCA_037916645.1 Opitutales bacterium
GGGCTGGTGCCGCGGCTTTACGCCGGGTGGCGGATCGTGTCCTTGGCCCGGCTCGCCTCCGACGGCGAGATCATCGTGCGGTCGCGGGACGTGCCCGAAATCATCTTCGACACGGACAGCGGATTCCCGCGGCAGCTGGCGAAGCTGGACTACATCGTCGAGTCGATGCGCGCGCACGGCAACCCGCCGGTGGCGCGGATCGACTTTTCCGTCGGCAGCCAGGTGCCGGTGGAGCTGCAGACCCCGGGGCCCCGCCCGGCCGGCGGCATGACCGTTTCCCAAACCCTCACCCAACCCAGACAACGTCGTGATTTCTAAGACCCGGCTCATCGGTGCCGTCGAGATCGGTACCTCCAAGGTGGCGGTCCTCGTGGGCGAATTGGTCCGCGGACGCTCCCTCAACATCGTCGGCCTCGGTTCGTGCCAGTCCCGCGGCGTGATCAAGGGGGGCGTGGCCGACTTCAAGGAGGCGAGCGCGTGCGTGCATGCCGCGCTGCAGTCGGCGGAGGAGCGGGCGGGGGCGCAGATCGAGATGGTTTATCTGGCGCAGACGGGCGCGCACCTGGAGGGATTCTACAACGAGGCCGCGGTCAACGTGAACGCGGCGGACAACTGCGTGAGCGCGCTCGACATCGACACGGTGTGCCGGCTGGCCATGGCCAAGGAGCTGCCCGAGGGGCGCGCCGTGGTGCATCACATCCGGCGGCCGTTCCGCCTCGACGGCCGGCTGGTGCCCGACCCGGAGCACCTCGTCGGCCGGCGCCTCGAGGCCGGCTACTGGACGGTGCACGGCAGCGAGGCGAAGATCGGCGACAATCTGCACGTCATCACCGGCTTCAACCTGCGCGTGGAGGAGCTGATCCTGTCCAGCCTCGCATCCGGGATGATGGTGACCACGGCGGAGGAGCGGCAGCACGGCGCGCTGGTGATTGACCTCGGTTCCGGCACGACCGACTACGTGTTCTACCGGGACGGGGTCGCGCATGTGACCGGCGTCGTGCCCGTCGGGGGCGACCATTTCACCAACGACCTGAGCCTCGGCCTGCGCCTGACTCGCGGCCAGGCGGAGCAGATCAAGCTGCGCCACGGCTCGGCGATCCAGCGGGCGCGCGACAAGCACGAAAAAGTCTGGCTCAACGGCGACTACTCCATCGGCGACCGGCAGTTCCCGCGGCAGGCGATCGAGCAGATCACCGCGGCGCGCGCCCGCGAGCTGCTGGAGGTGGTCCGCAGCAAGCTGGGTCCGGCCTATGCGCCGGAGCACGCGCCGGCCGGCGTGGTGCTCACCGGCGGCGCGGCGCGGTTGCCGGGGCTCGACGAGGCGGCGGGCAAGATTTTCGGGGTGCCGGCGCGGCTGGGCGAGGCGCCGCCGTGGGTGGCGGACGACCTGCGCGACCCGGGTTTCTCAACGGTCCTCGGTTTGCTGTACTACGGCCTGAGCGCCCAGGCGGAACGGGGCACGGCCGCGCGCCAGTCCGGCGGATTCTTCCGCAGCATCCGGCGCATGCTGGTGCCCGTTTGAGGTGGGATCATGGGGCAAAAGGAGCAAGGGACCAAAGGACCAAGAGACTAAGGGACTACAAGACCACGGACCACGAGACGGACTCACTTTCACTCTTACCTGCCGAATGCAATTCGACCAGAATCACCACGAGCTGCCGCTCACGCATGAGATCCTGACCGACCGATCCATCGCCATCAAACTGGTGGGGGTGGGGGGCGCGGGCTCCAATGCCGTCGACCGGCTGAAGATGGAGAACCTCGAGCGGCTGCAGCTAGCCGTCATCAACACCGACCTCCAGGCGCTGTCGGCGTCGCCGGTGCAGGACAAGGTGCTGATCGGGAGCAGCGTGACGCGCGGGCTGGGCGCGGGCGGCGATCCGGAGCTCGGCCGGCAGGCGGCGGACGCGGACCGGGAGAAGATCGCCGCGGTGGTGAAGGACTGCGACCTGGTGTTCCTCCTCGCCGGCATGGGCGGCGGGACCGGGAGTGGCGCGGCGCCGATCGTGGCCGAGGAGGCGGTGGAGCAGGGCGCGCTCGTCATCGCCTTCGTCACGACGCCGTTCAGCTTCGAAGGCGGCCGGCGCCTGAAGCAGGCCGAGGAGGGGGTGGCGGCGCTCCGCCGGGTGTGTGACGCGGTGGTGCCGCTGCCGAACGACATCCTGCTGCAGGAGTGCACCGACCAGACCGGCGTGCTCGAGGCGTTCGCCCGCGCGGACGAGTGGATCGGGCGGGCGGTGAAGTCGATCTGGTCGATGCTGTTCCGCACCGGCCTGATCAATCTCGATTTTGCCACGCTCCAGCAGGTGTTCCAGGCGCGCGGCGGCAAGACGTTGTTCAGCCTGGGCAGCGGCGAGGGGCCCGAGGCCGTGGGCCAGGCGATCGAGAGCCTCAAGACCTGCCCGCTCCTGCATGCGACCGAGTTTTCGCGCCGGGTCGACCGCCTCCTGGTGAACATCATCGGCGGCACCGACCTGACGCTGCCGATGGTCAATGAATTGATGACCGCCGTGACGGAGATGTACGGCAAGGACGCGCACGTCATCATGGGTGCGGTGATCGACGAGAGCATGGCCCAGCGCCTGGAGGTCTGTGTGCTCGGGACGACCGACATCGGCGGCCGCGGCCCCGCCCAGCGCCGGCTGAGCGCCGGGCGCGGGAGCCAGACGCCCTTTGTGCGCCCGCCGGCCGCCGGCCCGGCGCCCGGCGCGCCGACCCCGGCTCCGGCCCCGGCGCCGGCGAAGGTGTCGGCCTCCGCCAAGGTCGAGCAGAACGAATTTACGTTCAACGAGGTCGAGAGCCGCGGCTATTTCGACAAGACGGACCGCAATCTCTTCGAGGGCCAGGATCTCGACGTGCCGACCTATCTGCGGAAAGGGATCAAGATCACGGTGTAGGTTGCGGATGGTGGATTTCCTCTTTCACCACAGATTCCACGGATGGGCACGGATGCAGCGTGGGGAATCGTGTCGTCTGCCAATCGCAAATCGGGCATCGGTCATTTCCATCCCGATGGCCGATGAGCGATTTCAAGATGACCGATTTCACGATGGCCGCGCTGTGGCGGGATTCTCGTTCACCGCGGATCACGCGGATGGTCGCGTGCGAAATCGGGCCACGAATTTGACGCGGACGAGGGCACGGATACGGTTGACGGCAAACCGGGCCGGCACCGCTACGGTTCGTCGCTTGGGTCGCCGATCGCGCCAAGCGCCACGCACTACCCCTCAACCCTCGAGCATCATGCCAAAATACGTCATCGAACGCGAACTCCCCGGCGCCGGGAATCTCACCGCCGAGCAGCTGCGGGCCGTCTCCCAAAAATCCTGCGGCGTCCTGCAGAAACTGGGCCCGCAGATCCAGTGGGTGCACAGCTACGTGACCGACGACAAGATTTACTGCGTCTATATCGCTCCCAACGAGGGATTGGTCCGCGAGCATGCGAAGCAGGGCGGATTTCCTGCCAACCGCGTCTCGGAGGTTCGGGAAGTCATCGACCCCACGACCGC
>JBAIXJ010000857.1:0-3761 GCA_037916645.1 Opitutales bacterium
GCACGGGATGGAGGTCGTGGGGATCCTCGCTGACCAGGCCCTCCAGCAGCGCCGTCAGGATGTGGTGCTCGGGCACGCCGGTGACCGTCTGGGGATCGAGGTCCTGCGGTTCGGCGCCGTTGCCCCACAGCAGGACCTGCTGGCGGTCGCCGCGGGCGACGGCCGTCTGGCGGGGATGGCAGCCGGCGCCGGCGAGGGTCAGGACGAGGCCGGCCAGCAGGGCGCCGGCCGGGGTGCGGTTGGGCATCCGGGAATAAGAGCAGGTCGGCCGCCACCGCAAGCGCCGCCCGCAGTTCACGGGGCTCTGCTATTCGCTAGTGACGCGGTAGCCGATGCCGGCCTCGGTCCGAAAATAGCGGGGCTGGTTGGGCTCGGTCTCCAGCTTCTGCCGCAGCCGCGCCATGTACACGCGGAGGTAATGCGTCTGATCCTCGGCCTTCGGCCCCCAGATTTCGCGCAGAATCTGACGGTGCGTGATGACCTTGCCGCGGTTGACCAGCAGTAGGTGCAGGAGCGCGTACTCCTTGGCGGTCAGCCGAACCTCCGCTCCGCGCCTGGTGACCACGCGCCGGGTGAAGTCCACCTCCACCTCGCCGAATTTCACCGTGCCCGCCTCCTCCGGCACCTGGGCGCGCCGCAGCAGCACCCGCAGGCGGGCGAGCAGCTCGCCGCTGCCGAATGGCTTGGTCAGGTAATCGTCGGCGCCGGCGTCGAGCGCGGCGATCTTGTCGGATTCCGCGCCCCGGACCGAGAGGACCAGCACCGGGACCTTGGTCCATTCGCGGAGCTGCCTAAGCACCGCCACCCCCGGCAGGTCGGGCAGGCCCAGATCGAGCACGACGGCATCCGGACGGCGGTAGGCGACCTCGTTGATGCCGATCTGGCCCGCGTCCGCCTCGCGCACCGCGTAACCGGCGGCCTCCAACGTGATCCGCAGCAGGCGGCGCAGCTGGGCCTCGTCGTCGACGACGAGAATTTCAGGGCGCGGCGCGTCAGCGCTCATTCGGCGGGCACATTACCATGCTGGTCGAGTGGAAGGAAGAGTGTAAACCGTGCGCCTCCGCCTATCCGGTTCTCAGCCTGCACCCGGCCGCCGTGCGCCTCAACGAAGCCACGCACGATCGACAGCCCCAGGCCGAGACCGCCCGCACGGTCAGGCTGCCCGCGGAAGAACTTGTCGAACAGCCGGGGCAGGTGGGCCGGGTCCAGGCCGGGGCCGTCGTCCTCCACCGCCAGCCACACCTGCTGGGCCGCCGCGTCTGCTCCGGCGCGGAGTTCGATCCGGGCGGAGGGCGGCGTGTGCTGGCAGGCGTTGTGGATGAGATTCGCGAGGGCCTGCTGGACGAGGCCGAAATCGATCCGGACCAGCGGCAGCTCCGGCGGGAGCTTTACCTCGACGGTCCGGCCCTGGCGCGCGTCAGCCGTCGCCTCAAGCGCGGCGTTCACCAGGTCCGTCAGGTCGGTCCAGTCATACCGCAGGCGCAGGGCGCCGGACTCGAGCCGCGTCATGCCGAGGAGATTGTCGATCAGGTGCTGGAGCCGGCGGACCGCCGTGCGCATCTCCTCCACCAGAGGCCGAGCCGGGCCGGCGGCCTCCCGCGCCAGGTTGTCCGCCGCGGTCGCCATCACGGCCAGCGGCGTCTTCATCTCATGCGAGACGCTGTCGAGGAGCGTGCGGTGCAGCCGGTCGGAGGCCTCCGTCACCCGGGCCTGCTCGCCCGCGGCCCGCAACTGTTCCCGTTCGACGGCCAGCGCGATCTGCGACGCGAAGGCCTCAAGCAGGTCGCGTTGCGCCGTCGACAAGGCTGCCGGCGCCGGCGGATGGACCCCCATTACGCCGAGCGCGCGCTCGCCGGCCACCAGTGGAAGATAGAAAGCCGCGGCGGCCGGCAGGGTATCGGTGAACCGACCCGCGGCCTTCCGGTTGCGGAAGACCCAGGCGGCGACCCCCTGCTCCTTGTCGTCCGCCACGTAGGTCGCCGCCGGGTGCAGGGTCAGCCGGCCGGGCTGCGCCGGGTCCTCGGTGAAGACCGCGATCCGCGCCCCGAACAGCTCTTGCATCTGCGCGGTGGCGTTGCGCAGCACCTCATCGGCGGAGCGGGCCGTGGCGATCGCGCGGGTCAGGTGATACAATGCGGTCGCCCGCTGCTCCCGCTGGCGTTCGACCCGTTCCTGGGCGCGCAGCCGACCCGTGAGCCGGCCGGTGACGAGCGCCGCCAAAAAGAAGATGCCGAACATCAGCCAGTCCTCGAGCTTGTCGATCCGGAACGTAAACACCGGCGGAATGAACAGGAAATTCCACGTGACCGCGCTGAGCGTCGCCGCCAGCAGGATCGGCCCTTGGCCCACAAACAGGCCCAGCAGGATGACGGCGGTCAGGAAGAACAGGGAGACCGCCGAGTACCCGATCCAGTCCTTGGCCACGAGCCCGGCGAGCGTCACGGCGGCCACCGTCGCGAACGCGGTGGCGTATTCCTTGGGCCGCGAGGCGGCGGACGGATTCCATCCCCGCCAGCGGTTGCCGCCGGTGCGGGGCTCGGCCGGGACGACGTAGACGTCGATCTGGCTGCTGCGGCGGATGACGCGGTCGGCCAGGGACCCGCCGGCCAGGAAGTCCAGCAGCGGCAGCCGGCGGGACTTGCCGACCACGATCTGGCTGACGTTGTGCTGCTGGGCCACCCGCACGAGGGCGTCGGCCACGTCGCGGCCGGGGAGCACCACAATTTCGGCACCGAGCTCGCGCGCGAGCGCAAGATTCTCGTCGAGCTGTTTTTGCTCGGCCGGCTCCAGCGCCCGGGTCGTCTCGACGTTGACCGCCAGCCACGGCGCATCGAGCGCATAGCTCATGCGGCGGGTCCAGCGGATGAGGCGGGTCGAAAACGGGCTGGGCCCGATGGCGACGAGCAGCCGTTCGCCGCTGCGCCAGATGGCGCTGATCTGGCGGTCGCCCCGGATTTCGCGGAGCTGCTTGTCGACCCGTTCCGCCGTGAGCCGCAGAGCCAGCTCCCGCAGGGCAGTGAGGTTGGTCTCCTTGAAGAAATTGTCCGCGGCGGTGGCGGCGCGGTCGCCGAAATACACCTTGCCGTCGGCCAGACGCTCGCGGAGCTGACCGGGGGTGAGGTCGACGAGCTGGATGTCGTCCGCCGTTTCAATGATCGAATCGGGCACGGTCTCGCGCACGGCCACGCCGGTGATCTGGCGGACGGTGTCGGCGCGGCTCTCGAGGTGCTGGACGTTGAGCGTGGTGAAGACGTCGATGCCGGCGACGAGCAGCTCCTCGACGTCCTGCCAGCGCTTGAGGTGGCGCGACCCGGGCGCGTTGGTGTGGGCGAGCTCGTCCACCACGGCCAGCCGGGGACGCCGCGCGAGGACGGCCTCGAGATCCATCTCCGGGATCTGGATGCCGCGGTAGGCGACCGGGCGTCGCGGCAGCGTCGGGAGACCCTGGAGCAGTTGCTCGGTCTCCGGGCGCCCGTGAGTCTCCACCAAGGCCACGACGGCGTCCACACCCTCGGTCTGCTCCTTGCGCGCGGCTTGGAGCATGGCGTAGGTCTTGCCCACGCCGGGCGCCATGCCGAAGAAGATTTTCAGGCGCCCGCGCGTCTGCTTCGCCTCCGCTTTCTGGACCGAGGCGAGCAGCGCATCAGGATCGGGACGGGGAGGATCGGCCACGGCAGGGAGGAATGTCAGGACGCGATCTTCGGGGCAACCACTGATCCGGTGGGAACAGATTCGTGCAGGCGTCCTCCCGGGCAAGGCGG
>JBAIXJ010000858.1:0-1595 GCA_037916645.1 Opitutales bacterium
GCGGGCCGGCGGTGCAGGAAGCGGCGGACGGGATTGACGCTTTGGAGTTGGGTCACAGCAGCTGCTTGGATTTTCGCGCCACGGTGTGGGGAGGCACGGGCGGCACCTGGTTCTCCTGTCGGGGCAGGGGGAGAAGGCTGCATATTTCTCTGCCCTCGCGCATTGGGTGGGTCAATTGGGTGAATATCTGACAGTTTGATATAAAGCGTTCATTGATATCCGTTTAACGCGATAATATAGCAGCACAACGGGCAAAACGAGCGGCTGGCCTCGATCGTTTGGCGCACATTCTCCGCAGGCGGAATCCGGCCCCGCGAATCGCAGCAGCGACGCCATCGTCTGGGCCTCGAGGAGTTCCTCCATCGCCGGTTTCGGGGTGTCTGCACCACCGATCACAGCCGAGTCTGAAGGCGTCACCGCGGGCCCAATCGCGCCGGCATCTGATCGCTCAAAATGTCAGTCGCAGTGGCAACCGTGCCCGGACGGCGCGCCGTTTCTGTTTTCATCCGCGGGGCTGGTTGGCCCGGGCGCCGGCGGCGGCGTCCCGTCCGCGTTTTTCCGCGACGCTCCGAACGCTCGCGTCCGCCAGCCGCTCCCGCTCTTCCGTGCCCGACGCCGCCAAGTCGCCGCGCAAAATGCTTTTCAACGGGTGCGCCTTGCGCTACCTGAATGGCTCCTTCGCAAACCCGGCCGCAGGAAGCGGACCCGGCTGCGCGCCGGTGCCTCCGGTTTTTCCCCGCGGCGCAGCCTCCCGTATTCCGCCACCGGCCCATGGCCCCAACGCCCCGACCCACTCATGCATAACGTCGCTCTCCAATGGATCGATTACGCGATCATCGCCCTGTACACCGCGTTCGTCATCGGCATCGGTTTCGCGCTGAAGCGATACATGAAGACGTCATCCGACTATCTCACGTCGGGGCGTTCCATTCCCACCTGGGTCACGGGCCTGGCATTCATTTCCGCCAACCTCGGCGCCTTGGAGCTCGTGGGCATGGCGGCCAGCGGCGCCAAATACGGCGTCGCCACGGCCCATTTCTACTGGGTGGGCGCGATTCCGGCGATGGTGTTCCTCGCCGTTTTCATGATGCCGTTCTACTACGGTTCCCGGGCGCGTTCGGTCCCCGAATACCTGAAAATGCGCTTTGACGAGCGCGTGCGCGCGCTCAACTCGATCGCATTCGCCGTGATGACGGTCTTTGCCTCGGGCATTTCGATGAATGCCCTCGCGAAGCTGCTCAACCAGCTCCTCGGTTGGAACTATGACCTCTCGCTCTGGATCTGCTCGGCGGTCGTCCTTTTGTACGTGCTGAAGGGGGGGCTGACCTCGGCGATCTACACCGAGGTGCTCCAGTTCTTCATGATCGTGCTGGGGTTCGCGCCGGTGGTCTATCTGGGACTCCGGGACGTCGGCGGCTGGGGCAACCTGAAGAGCGCGCTGCAGACCGTCGCCCAGGATCCCTCCGCCCTGCAGCTCAAGGCCGCCGGCACGACCTACGCCGCGAACGCGTGGTCGAGCGCGTGGCAGCCGCTGCTCGGCGGCCACGCCGCGAATCCGATGGGCGTCGACTGGTTCGCGATGGTGTTTGGTTTGG
>JBAIXJ010000859.1:0-3294 GCA_037916645.1 Opitutales bacterium
TCGTGAGGTTCCGGCTCCACGCGTACGTGCCCTCGATCTCCCAGCCTTTGGAGTTCAGGTTCAGGTAGATCGGATTCTCGATCAGGTTCGCCTCGGCCTGGCGGCCCTCGGCCACGAGCGTATACCACAGGCTGTTGGGCACGCCGTAGTTCTGCTGGTCGATCTTGAAGTAGGCGAACGAGCCGGTGAGGCGGCCGCCCAGCAGGGAGGTCTTGACGCCGAACTCGTCCTGGCTGCCCGAGGTGGGCCGGAACCGCTGCACCGTCACGGCGGTCGCATGATAGGCATCCGGGCCGAAGGTCGTCGTATTCTCGAGATAGGTGCCGGGGGAAAGTTCGCCGGGCATCGTGCCGCCGGTGGTGTTCCGGCCCGCAAAGATCGAGAGCTCCTTGATCGGCTTGATCACGATGTTGAGCGACTTCGCATTGGTGACCAGGTTGTAGGTCGGCGCGGCCAGCAGGATGTTCGCATTCAGGCTCGTGTTCGTCGCGTCCGCGCGGCTGAGCTCGCCGTAGAAACGGGAGAAGCCGGCGGATAGCTGCAGGCGGTCATTGAGGGTGGAGAAGGTCTCCAGCACGTAGGCCTGGAAGGTCGTCTGCTTCGACACGATGTCGCCGCCGCTCTGCGCGCTGGTCGGCGTGGCGAGCGCGAAGTTGGCCGGCACAATGGCCGGGAACTGATACGGCGGGAAGGTGATGTCCTGCAGGCCGACGTAGTGGATCGAGCCGACGGTGAGCCCGGCGGGGTTGTTGGCCACGCCCGGGCGCGAAGCCGTGTAGCCGCCGAAGTTCGTGGTCGCCGCGGCCCAGCTCTTGAAGTGGGCCTTGGAGAAATCGGCCGTGACGCCGCCGAGGGTCGTCGACTTGAACCACGAGGACTCGAACTTCGCCGCGTAGTCGTTCTTGAGGTGCGCCTCGGCGTACTCCAGGTCGACGCGGGTCACGTTGTGCATGTAGTACCACGACATCGGGTCGGTCACGGGGGCGGCGGTGCTCACCGGGGTGACCGTGCCGTCGGCGTTGTTGGTCACGGTCCAGTTGACGCCCGGCTCGTACAGGCCGGTCGAGGGATTGCGGCTGCCGCCGCCCACGCCGGCGATGGCGTCGTTGGTGCCGCCGACATCAATGCGGCGGACGTGGTCGCCCATCATGTAGAGGCGGGAGGTCACGTGGTCGCCCAGGGTCGAGAGCAGTTCCGCGCTGAAGCGCTCGGTGGAGCGGTGGCGGCAGTCATCCTGGTTGCCGAATGACCAGTCGTGCGGCAGGCCGCGGGCGATGAAGGCCGTGCCCGTGCTGCCGACGGAGGGGTCGATGGGCAGGCCGCCGAGGTTGGTCTCACGGTTCTGGAGGAAGTCGGCCTTGAGGATCAGCTTTTGGGTCGGCGAGAGTTCGACTGAGAACGACGGCGAGATCTCGTAGCCGATGCGGAACATGCGGTCGATGTACATGTGCGTGTTCCGCCAGTAGCCGCCGGCGATCCGGAAGGCCATGTGGTTCTTCTCGTTGATCACGCGGTTCACGTCGAAGCCGAAATCGTTGCCCTGGTACTGGGCGAGGTTGAGCGTGAGCGACTGGGCGTTGACCGGGGTGGGGGCCTTCGTGATGGGATTCATGGCGCCGCCGGGGCTGCCGCCGGGGACCAGGATCGCGTTCGGGCCCTTGATCACCTCGATGCGCTCGATGTTGTACTGCGGAATCGACATGCTGTAGCCCGACCCGCCCGAGATCACGCAGCCGTCGATGAACTCCTGCGAGACCTGGAAGCCGCGGATCATGTAGCGGTCGCCGCCGAACGGCAGGGTCGACTCGACCACCGGCGTGACGTACTTGGCGGCGTCGAGCATGCGCAGGCTCATGGAGTCGGCGATCAATTCGGCCGGCACAACGGACAGCGTCTGCGGAACGTCCTGGATGTTCATCGCGACGCGCGTGGCCGAGAGCGCCTGGGCGGACTGGTAGGGGTTCGTCCGGGCCTCGACGACCTCGAACTTCGGCAGGAGAATCACCTCCTGCTTCTCGGCGGTCGTCGTATCGGTCTGAGCGAAAGCGAAACGACCGGCGCCCATGGACAGAGCAAGGATCGTCCCGCGCAAGAGGGCACGCCGCAGCGTGCCGATGCGTTCGGTATTCATAGCTGGACTCGTCGGGTTGAGGTTTTGCCCAAAAACCAAACCCATGCCTGCAGCGCAGGAGGCTTATGAGGGGGGCACGGGTGCGAGGTGGAAGGAAGACTAGCGAAGCTCGCGAGCAGCATTTGCCTGCCAGAGTGCCGGAAATCAATCGGTTCAGAATCTGACAGTAACAATATCGCTGTCTTTTTTGGGGGGCCGCGTCGGACTGTCCGCTTCGTCTTTTCTCGCGCGCGGCGCCCGCGGCGGCAGATTGGGCCCCGGCCGATCTGGACATTTCATACTTCGCGAACCGAACTGACACACCCCGCCCTGTCGGGCACCCGTCTCCCGCCTTCGCCAAGGCTTCGGCGGGCAGGCCAGAAGGGATTTCGCAGGCGACTCGCCGAGTCCCCTCTACCCCGCCTTCGCTTCAAAAGCTCCGGCGAGGCTGTGCCAACGGGACGGGCCGAGCCGAAGCCTAGGCGGAGGCTGGCGAGAGGGGTGGCGTTCTGCTGGCGAACAGAGTGCCGGGGTGTGTGGGTTCTGCTTCGGCGTTTGAAACAGCCGGACCGTTTCCCCTCACGGCAGCGGGTGCAGGCCCTCGGCCCGGATGGTCCAGCTGCCGTCCTTCGGAAACCCCGGATTCGGCGTGGAACATCCGTCCCAGCCGGCCACCATCAACGCCACGGCCGACAGGAACGCGCCGTTGGCCGGCAGGTACGCCGCGATCTCGTAGTGCCGCCGGCCGCCGGGTGCTGCTCCCTGGCCGGGGGCCAGCGGTGAGCCCGGCCGAACCGCCTGGTCGCTTCGTTGCGGGCAGTGGCCATTGGGCAGGTAGCGATTGTTCGAGCCGTCGCTCAGCAGGATGTCCAGCGCCTCGTCCGGGTGCCCGAGCCGCGTGGCGGTCATGGCGATCATCGGATAGTCCCAGCCCCAGATCTTGGTTTCCCAGTCCCATGAGGTGAGCACGGCATCGAGCGTGCGCTGCATGGTGGCCCGATCCACGCCCTCGCCCGGGAGCACGCCGAGCGGCATCAGCATCTCCGGATGGTCGTGACGGCTGGCGAGGTTGTCCCAGGTGTCCGGGTGCGACTCCAGCGCGACATACCGGCCGTCCTTCACCGGCAGCGGGGCGAGGCGGGCGAGGATGTCGTCCCACGCCGGCAGCCGGCCCAGGCCGAGGC
>JBAIXJ010000860.1:0-4888 GCA_037916645.1 Opitutales bacterium
CCGCTGGTCGCGGCTTCACCCGTTGGTCTGCGGCAGCATCCGATTTGCCACGCGGTCCAGCACCAGGCAGCCAAGGTATCCGCTGAACGCCGCGAGCACAAAGGCGCCGAACGGAGTGGTGAGGATCCCGGCGTTGATCTCGATCGAAACCATCCCGGCCCATGCCGCGGCGACAAACAGCACTCCGACCAGGGCACCCTCCACCACCCGGCGCGCGAACAGGGATTTCGATCGCCGTTTGTTGCGCAGGTAGCGGGCGCTGCCGCCCAGAACACCGCCGAAGACGGCGGCCGCGATGGAGAGAAACGGAAATGCCGCACGGACCGGCAGTGACGCCTTCAGGAGGCCGGCCTCCGCCGTGATCTCGTCATCGCCGAGGCCGATGGTCCGGAGTTCGGCGGATACGCTGGTTTGCCCGGCGGGCAGCAGGACGGTCGCCGGCAACTGCAGGTGCCGGCTGGACAGATGGATCTGAAGAGCCTGTGGCGCGGCCAACGGGGCGCCGTCGCGGGCGAGCAGGCTGATGCTCAGGGAAGCCGCACCAACGCCGAACGAATCGAGGCGTCCCGCGGGGAGGGAGAGACTGAAGCCGCCCGGCTCCCGTTGGATCGAGGCCGCCGCCTGAACCTCATCCACCGGGCTGGCGCGGGCGGTGAAGGACGTGTCCCCGCCGGCTTGGCTCGTGGAAAGGACGACGCGTTGGTACCCCGAAACGCCGCTGCGGCTGATGACGACGGTGTCGGCTTTGATCCGCGCGCCGGCCCCTTCCGCGAAAAAGGCCACGGTCTTGGGCTCCGCCAGCGCCTGTTCGTGTCCGTCCTTGAAGTCGTAGCCGACGACAAGTTCGGTCGTGTACGCCCGCGCCGCGTCGTCCCACACGAGGGGCACCCGCACCGCATGCAGGAACAGCCCGCCCTCGTTGGCCGGACTGCCGTTCTGGTCGAACGTCACGTAGCGCGCTGGGAACTCCAGCTTGGCGGCGGTGACCGTGCGCCGTCCCATCGCCGGCGGCAGCAAGGCATAGGGACGGCCCGGCTGGACGTCGGCCTCGAGCGTGCGGCT
Source organism: Opitutales bacterium (assembly GCA_037916645.1). Taxonomy (GTDB): domain Bacteria; phylum Verrucomicrobiota; class Verrucomicrobiia; order Opitutales; family Opitutaceae; genus Fen-1467. The sequence goes on from JBAIXJ010000860.1 coordinate 1,063, forward strand.
GTCCCTCACCGCGGTGGTCACCGCACGGCCCGCGGAATCGAAGAGCCGGTACTTTTCCGCGGCGATCCCCGAGGGCGTGAGGGCCAGGCGGACCCGTTTGGCGGTGGCGGCGGGCGAGGAGCTTGCCGGCTGGCCCGCAGCGGAAAGAACGGCGGGTGAGGCCACCGTCGCGGCGGATCGGGTGGAGGTCGTCGTCCGCTCGGCCGCGCCCGGCCCCGGGGTTTGGGCGGGCAGGGAGGCGCTCGCGAGCAGCCACAGAACCAAGGGGTTAAGGTTTCTCATGGGCAGGCGCTGCTGCTCAAGGATGGGGGCGGGTCGCCGCGGAAGTCGAACGCGGTGCGCAAAGATCCTCCAATTCGCGCCAAGATCAAGTGGCGGGGAGGAAAACGAGCCCGTCGCGGCCCGGCGGGTTCCGCCGCGCCTAGACCTCGTCCACGAACAGCAGAACGCCGGTGGCGTTGTCGAGCCCGCCGCGGGCGCTCGCGAGTTCGATGATCTTCTTCAGCGCCGCTTCCGGCGAGGCGGCCACGGCCAGCAGATGGGCGATCTCCTTGTCGCGCGAAAAGCGCGTGATGCCGTCGCTGCAGAGCAGAATCCGGTCGCCGTTCTTCACCAGCCGGACGGTCTGGTCGACGGTCGGCGAGTCCGGCTGGCCGATGCAGCGGGTCAGGGCATTGCGGGCCCGGGGGCTGAGGAAGATCGTGGCGCTCCGGCCGTGCTGAACCTTCATTTCATTCTCCAGCGTGTGGTCCAGCGTGAGCTTCTCGAAGCTGTCCTCCCGCCAGAGAAAACAGCTCGAATCCCCCACGTGCGCCAGGTGCAGCCCGCGGTTGTTCAGGCGGGCCACCGTCAGGGTGGTGCCGATGCCGTAGACGGCGTCAATGGACCGGCCCACCTGCGCCACGTGCTGGTTGATCGAGGTGAAGATGGTCTGGAAATTCCATTCGTCCTCGGCCGGCAGCTTGCGCGCAGAAATCGCCAGCTGGGTGATGGCCTCCTCGGCCGCCCGCGCGCCGCCGGCGAGGCCGCCGATGCCGTCGGCCACCGCATACAGGCGGAGCTCGTCGTCGCACAGAAAACGGTCCTCGTTTTCCGTGCGGACCTTCCCGATGTCGGTGAGGGCGGCGGAGCGGATGCGCATAGGTGAAGGTGTCAACCTAGCGGCACGGGCATCAAACGAAAGGCTGAAATCGCTCCTCCCGCTGTTCTTTTGTCAGGCGCAGATAGTCTCGTTTGGGCAGGCATTCGAGGAACAAACGGCCATAGGCTTTCGCCAGCACGCGGGAATCGAGGATGGTGACCAGGCCGCGGTCCGTCTGGGTGCGGATGAGCCGGCCGATGCCCTGCCGGAACTTGACCAGCGCCTCCGGCAGGGTGAGCTCGTTGAACGGGTTCCCGCCCCGGTCGCGGACCCATTCGGCCCGGGCCTCCGCCACCGGGTGGGTGGGCACCTCGAACGGCAGCCGGGTGATGACGACCTGCGACAGCGCGGCGCCGGGCACGTCCACGCCGGTCCAGAAGCTGTCCGTGCCGAACAGGATCGCGTTGCCCGCCGAGCGCATCCGGCGGGTGAGCTCGGTGCGCGATCCGTCCACCCCCTGGAGGAAGAACGGGCGGCGGTGGCGCGCGTACACGGGCGTCAGCACCTCCGCGCACCGCCGCATGTCCTGGTGGCTGGTGAACAACACCAGCGATCCGCCCGCGACCCGCAGGGTGCAGAACTCGAGGTAGTCGATCAGCGCCTCGAGGGCGAGGCGGGCATCGGCGGGCGACGGCAGCGGCACGTCCGCGGCCACGTAGACCCGCAGGTGGCGCTCATAGTCGAAGGGCGAGGCGACGACGACCGCGCGCGCCTCCTCCGCGCCGATGCGCTCCTGGAACGGCTCGATCCGGCCGCCCACCGCCAGCGTCGCGCTGGTGCACACGACGGACGTCTGCCGCCGCAGCAGGTGCTCCTGCAGATACGGGGCGACGTCGATCGGCGCCGTGCGCAGCGTGACGATCTGCCCGCGCCGGCCCGACCGCTCAAGCCAGTGCACGTGGTCCTCGGCCGCCAGGCCCAAGAACTGCCGGAGGCCGGTGCGGCAGGTGGTGAGCCGGGCGCGCTGCTCAAGCAGTTCGTCGCGGTCGTGGCCCTCCTCCAGGCGGTCGGCGAGCATGCCCACGGCCTTGATCAGGGCGGCCAGCGGCGCGTCGAGCCACGGCTCGGCGAAGCCCTCCTCGCGCAGGCGGACAATCGCGAGTTTGTCCAGCCAGCGGTCGCGGAGAAAGCCGAAGAATTGCGCCGCGGCCTCGAGTGCGTCCTCCACCAGCTGCTTCTCCCGCGGGCCGCCGAGCCGGTGCAGCAGGCCGCGTTTTTTCTGGGGATTCCAAAGGTATTTCAGCAGGCGGTCGGTGCCGTAGCTGCTCAACCGCAGGCCGAAATGGTCCGTCGCCACTTCGGGCACCGTCTGGGCCTCGTCGAGGACCACGAAGTCGTCCGGAAAAAGCACGCCGCGGACGCCGCCCTTCTCGGCCGCGCCGCCGGCGCTCACGTGGGTGAACAGCAGGCTGTGGTTGACGATGATCACCTGTGCGTGGCGCAGCCGGGCGCGCGCCTTCTGGTAGAAACAGTGCTCGCTGTCGCAGTGCTTGCGGCTGCACGCCGAGGAGTCGGCGTTGACGGCGTCCCACACCTCGGGCGCCGGGGGCGGATGGAGCTCATGGAGCAGCCCGGTCGACGACTCCTTTGCCCACGCGGCGATGCGCTGGAGTTCCTCGATGTCCGCCGCCGGAAACAGCTCCTGCCGGCCCGCCAGGGCGTGCGCGAGCCGGGTCGGGCAGAGGTAGTTCGCCTTGCCGACGAGCACCGCGGATCTGAATTTCGCGTACGGGCGGAGCTCCGCGATTGCCTCGAACAGGCGCCGGCACAGGGGCAGGTCGCTCGTCTCGATTTGCTCCTGGAGCGAAATGGTGTGGGTCGACACGATCATCTGCCGCGACTGATCCGTCGCGTGGATGATCCCGGGCACGAGATACGCGAGGCTCTTGCCAACGCCGGTGCCCGCTTCGAAGAGCAGGACCTCGTCGTCGCGAAACGCCGCCGCGACCGCGTGCGCCATCGCCTCCTGCTGCGGCCGGTGCTCGAGCCCCAGCCGCTGCTGGAGCCAGCCGCCCTCGGCGAACGCCTGCGCGGCCAGCGCCGGCGCGCGGCTCACGGCGGGAGGTCCGGACTCGGATTCGTCGCGGAGGCCGATCATCGGAGATTTGGGATCAAGGAATAAGAAGTGAGTACGACCACGGATTACACAGATGGCACGGATGTCTTTTTCACCACTGATGAACACTGAATGACAGTGAAGGAGTTTTCGCGGAAGGCGGGTTGGCGGCAGAGCTGATTTCGGAAAGTATCAGTGCAGATCAGTGTAATCAGTGGTGAGAGGGATTCCGGAGCCGCCAAGTTCGGTGTCATGAGATTGAGACCGACCAGCAACGGATTTTGCGGCGTCCGGTGCAATTGGATTTGCGCTTTGCCGGCGGCGAAAAATGCTGGGGGCACGATGAGTGGTCCCGCAGACTCTGCCGCCTGGGTCGAGGATCTGGTCAGATTCCTCCACACCCAGCCCGGCGTGCGCGCCGTGCGCGTCGATCCGGCGGGCCACAAGCTGGCGGTGGCGACGATCGGGGAGATCGACCTCGGGGCGGTCGAGGCGCAGGTCGCCGCCACGATCGCGGCGGTCGAGGCGCGCTTCCGCGCCGGCGGGGCGGCGGCGGCCGTGCCGCGCGGCTACGTGGCGCGGCAGGTGGGCGAGGCGACGGAGGTCGCGCGGGAGACCTGCAGCACGGC
>JBAIXJ010000861.1:0-4482 GCA_037916645.1 Opitutales bacterium
GGATCACGGTTTGATCCGGGGCGTAACCCCGCAGGCTCAGGTTGGTGCTCCCGACAAAGAGGTTGGTCTGCCCGGGATCCTGCTCCGGCGGCAGCGTCGCCGCGCTGTCCAGCAACTCCCGGTGCAGGAACTCGTTCAGGTTCACCACCCCGCTGCGGCTGATCTGATCGCGGCGAAAAACCGTGACCGGGATCGGGTCGTCCTCCGTCCGCGGCAGGTCGATGTTGCCGGCCGCGACCCGGGCGCCATAGGCGTCACGGTTGGGATCGACGGGCCAGAGATGGGTCGTATCGCCCTTGACCACGTACGGCTGGAGCCGGGTCACCTCCTCGGGCCGCTGCAACGCGCGGGGTTCGACGGTGAGCAGCGTGTCGGCGTCGACCCGCGCGCCGGCCATCTGCAGGGGCTCGTAGCCGGGCGCCGTGGCGACCACGCGGTAGACGCCGGGCGGCACGGAGGCGAAGTCGTACTCGCCGCGTTCGTCAGTCGTCACGCTCTGCTTCGCCTCGGGCAGGCTGACGCGGACGCCGCGCGCCGGGGCGCCGCCGGGCAGCAGCAGGACGCCCTTGAGCGAACCCGTGGGCTGGGTCGTGCGGGTGATGACGAATTTGCCGCGGCCGTTGCGCCGGGCGGTGTAGCCGGTGCCGCGCAGGAGCCGGCCGAGCGCCTCCTCGGGCTCGAAGCGGCCGACGACGACGGTGGATTGCACGCGGCGCAGTTCGTCGAAGGAGAACAGCACCTCCATCCTCGTCTGGGTCGAGAAGGCGAGCAGCGCGTCGGCCACCGACTCGGCCGGGAGGCTGAACTCCATCGGCTCCGCCCGGAGGACGGCGGGCAGCAGCAGGAGGAGGGCGGTGAGGCCCGCGCGGGGCGGCAGCCGGAATCCGTGGTTCATGCCCAGGCTTCGCCGTGGTCGCTAGGGTTCATCGCGCAGGTTGACCTGCACGGTTCCGTTGAGGTTGTGCGCCACGCGGACCGGGAAGATTTCCTCCATGGAGGCGAGAAAGCCGTTGAGATCATCGAGGCTGTAGCGCCCGCCGACCGGGAATTGGGCGGCGCCCGTGCTCACGGTGATGGTGCGCCCGTGGTAGCGGGCAAACCGCGCGAGCGCCTCGCGCAGCGGCACGCCCTTGAACACGATCTGGCCCTGGCGCCACGCGAGGGCGTCATCGAGCTCGGCGGCGGACAGCGCCCGGACGTCGACCTTGTCGTCGCCGGCGGACAGCCGGTCGCCGGCGGCGAGCGAAACCGGCCCGCCGGACCGGGCCCCCGCCTCACCGGGATGGGCCTGCACCTTGCCCTCCACCACCGTCACCTCGAGGGCCGAGGCGTCGACCCGGACGTCGAACTGGGTGCCGGTGACGCGAACCGAGCCGGCGGGCGTTTCCACGACGAACGGCCGGGCGGGATCCTTGTGCACGGCGAAGAAGGCCTCCCCCGAAGCCAGGCGCGCCCGCCGCTCCTTCCGGTCGATGTCGATCCGGAGGCTGGTCTGGGCGTTGAGTTCAACCCGTGAGCCGTCCGCGAGGTTGAGCGCCCGGCGCTGCCCCATCGGCGTGGCAAGATTCTCCGACTGCGTCGCCGGTTGGGCGAACCAGAGCACCAGCGCCGCGGCAGCCGCCGCCCCGAGGCCGACGCCGATACCCCAATGTATCCATCGTCGCGTGGTCGGGGCGGCGGGCGCCGCCGGCATGGTCACCCCTCCCGCCGCCGCCAGCGCGGGAAGTTGTTGTTCAAGATCGGCGGAAAGCTGGCAGTACCGCGACAGCAGCCCGCGGTGGGCGGGACTCTCGGCCAGCCACGCCTCGAGCGCGGCCTGGTCGGCGGCCGTCAGCGAGGAGCCGTCGAGCCGGGCGGCCCAAAGGGCGGCCTGCTCGTCCGGAGTCGGGTCAAAGGTCGAGGCGAATGCGGTCATGGGTGCTCCTCCTTGGCGGGCGTTGGTCCAGGCGCCGGTCGGTCGGCCGCGGCGTCGAGGGCGGCGCGGAGCAGGCGCAGGGCGCGGGCGTGTTGTTTTTCCACCGTGCTGACCGCGATGCCGAGGCGGTCCGCGATCTCCCGGTGGGAGAGCATCTCGACCTTGCGCAGGAGCAGGACGGTGCGGCAGCCGGCGGGCAGCTGGGCGATGGCGGTTTCGAGCTGGCGCAGTTCCTGGCGGGCCATCACCTGCTGGACCACGCCCGGCAGGGGGGAGGGTGACGCGTCGGCGCTGGCGGTCTCCCCGGCGATGGGCGCGATCCGGCGCCGCTTGATCCGGTTGAGCGCAAGCCGGCGGGCGGTGGTGTAGAGGTAGGCCTCTGGCTTCTCCACCTTCCGCTCGGTCGGAAAGACCCGCAGGTAGGCGTCGTGCGCCACGTCGCGGGCCTCCTCCGGGTCGCCGAGGAAGCGCGTGAGGTAGCGGCGCAGGGGCGCCACGGTGGCACGGTACAGGGCGGCAAAATCGCGGCGGTTCGCGGGCTCTTCCGTCATGGCGGCAGGCACATCAATTCCCGCCCACGGCAACGGCGGGGTGGAATTTTCGAGAGGGAAGATAGGCCGGACGGCATTCGGATTCACGCCAATAACCAGTGACAACCCAGGTTATCCGACCCGCTATTGCGCCCCTGAAGAATTGCTGGGCCGTCGGACGGGGCAAGGGCCGGCCGGGCAGGGACTTTATCAGCCCGGGGCCGCCGGGAGCGGTCACGACTGCGGCTTCCGCCCGACGATCAGAAACTGCTTGCCCTTGATCCGCCACACCCACGGCAGCGCCAGGTACAGGCGCACCATCCACAGCGGGAAGCGCCGCACGTTCACGATCGTGTAGGGCAGGAAGCGGTCCTTGACGTAGGCGAGCTCGAAGCCCGTCATCTCCATCGCCTCGCCGAGCGAGGCCTCGGTCAGGATGATGTGGTGGTCGTAGAAATCCCAATAGACGCCGGGCAGGTACCGGATGTTCGGGCCCATCGCGATCAGGCGCCCGCCGGGCTTCAGGCAGCGCAACACCTGGTGGAGGGTCTGGGTGAGGTGCGGCTTGTCGGGGAGGTGTTCGAAGAAATTGCTCGTAAACACCACGTCGAGCGAGTCCGACGGCAGCGGCCACTCGGCGGAGCAATCCTGCCGGATGAACTCCACCTTGCCGTCGAGGTACTTCGGTACATCCGGGTTCAGGTCCATCGCCAGCTTCCGCCCCGCCTGGATCTGGTTGATGAACTCGCCGTAGCCGCAGCCCAGGTCCAGGACCGTGGCGTCGGCGGGAATCCAGTTCTGGAAGAAGTGTTTCGTCAGGACCGACCACACCTGCCAGCGATAGGCGGCCGTGGAGGCAAATCGCCGGCGGTAGATTTTGACCAGGTCCTTCTCGGTTTGGTGCATGGAAGCTGAAAGTGGTCCGGGCTCAGTCGGAGCTGGAGCGCCGCCGTCGCTGCATCCGCGTTGCGCCGTCTCCGGGGATCCGGAAAATCGTGGCGGGCCAGCAAAACAGGAAGGCCATGGCAGGGGAAGGGGAAATCATCAGGCGGATGGCGCGGAAGGAGCCGCGGGCGCGGGGCGGCCCCCGACGCGCCAAAGAAATCCCGCTCCGGCGACCAGCGCGACAGCCCCCAGCACACTCAGCACCAGCGCCGCCGTGAAATGCTGCGGCCAGTAGGTGTAGACAATTTCGTGATGTCCGGCCGCCGGGATCAGCACGCCCTTGAACGCGTGGTTGATGCGGAAATAGCCGGCCGGGCGACCGTCGACCGTCACCCGGAAATCGTCCGGATAATAGCTTTCCGTCAGGACCGCGACGCCAGGACCCGGCGCATCGATCGCGAACGCCGTGCGGTTGGCCGTCAGCCGGTAGGCGGTGGCGGCGCGCACGGTGCGGCCGTCGAGCGAAGCCGGCAGCGGCGGGGAGATCTTCTCGTCCGCCTGCACCGCGGCGAACGGCTGGCGGTCGCCCGCCTTGACCCGGCCGGCCAGCAGCACGGCGAAATCGCCCGCCGTTCCGTAGGTGGCCATCCGGTCGGTGAAGAACGCCCGCGGCCAGGCGGTCGGGCTCGAATAGACGTCGAGATCGAGGTGAGCCCGGGACTCCAGGCCCGCGATCGGACGCGGGGCGCCCTCGTTGCGGTTGGCGACGTACCAGGACACGTTCAGCAGGTCGTGGGCCGGGACCAGGCGGGCGGCCTGGCGCTCGTCGTTCGAGTAGTCCCAGGTCCAGACGTGGTCGAGGCCGAAGGCCACGGCCAGCTCCTGGTAATAGGGGTTGCGCAGCGCGTCGACGCCGTAGAGTCCCTCCCAGCGCAGCGCGGTGTTGTACGAGGGATACAGGTTGGTCTCCCATCCGACGACGCGCCCGGGCTCGCACCGCTCCCGGTCGATGAACGCCGTGGCGGCCGAGGCGGCGTGGAGATCGCAGCGCGCGCCGGGCACGAAGGCGTAGGCCTCAAACTGGGTGTGGTCGTATTGGGAGTGGCGCCAGAGCAGCAGCGGCACGCCGAGCGCCAGGGCGACGTAGAGGGG
>JBAIXJ010000862.1:0-1614 GCA_037916645.1 Opitutales bacterium
GGGGCGACTGGATGAGCACCTGGTCGGCCGTGGCCCCGCCCAACTCGATCAAGAGGGTGGCCGGATTCGTGACGATCAGGCCGCCGCTGGAAAGGGTGAGCGTGCCGATGGAGTTGCCCGGGCTGAGCGTGCCGCCGGCGAGGGTGAGGTTGCCGACAATGGTACCCGAGCCCATGATGGTGCCGGTCGAACCGTTGGTCAGACCGGCTCCGCTGTAATTGGCCCACAGGGTGCCGCTCTGGACATTGACGATTCCGGCGTTGTTCAGCGCGCTGACGAGGGAGGCATAGCCGCCGGTCACGTTGATGCTCCCGGTCGCGGTGTTGGCGAAGGTGAATCCCGTGGCCGAGCTTCCCAAGTAGAGGTAGGTGCCCGTGCCGACGTTGATGGTCCCCTGGTTGGTGAACGTCTCGGCGTAAAGGTATCCCGCGCCCGTCGTGTGGTTCAGGGTCCCCTGATTGGTGACCGACGATCCGGCGTTGCCAGAGTAGATATTGAGGTTGCCGGTGGCGGTCGTGGCGCTGTCGAGCGCAAGCGCGGCGCCGGTGCCGAGGTAGAGGTATGCCCCCGTCCCGAAGTTCAAGGTCTTCGCCGCGAGGGCGCCGCCCTGGTTCCAGTAGAGGCCGGACGAACCGCCGAGACCGAGGTTCGTCCCCGTGAACGAGGCGCCTCCGGTGAGGCTGAGGGAGGCGCTCGCCGGCAAAATCAGGTCGCCGGCATAGCTCACATTATTCAGGGTGCCGCCCGAGGGGGTGAACGACAGTGCGCCGGCGGCGATGGCTCCGTTGTTGATCGTGCCGCCGTAGAGCTCGAAACTGCCGCCCGTGGGGGCGGTGAGCGTGAGGCCGGCGTTTTCGAGCGTGTTGTTGAGGTAGGCGTGACTGCCGCCGGCACCGAGGGTGACGTTGCCCAAGTCGGAAGTCACGTTGTTGCCCCACCAATAGAGCGCGCCGCCATTTTGCGCTTTGATCGCGCCCTGGTTGACGACGCTGTGCAGCCACAGGTTTGCGCCCGTGCCGTCGGCGGTCAGCGTCCCGGCACTCGCGTTCGTGGACGTTTCGCCAGCGTAATATCCGAAATAGAAAGTGGTGTTCGCACCGGTCGTGATCGACCCCTGGTTGGTGAGGGTGGACGCATAGAGGTAGCCGGCACCGGAGTTGTGGGTGATCGTGCCCTGGTTGGTGATCGAGGATCCGGTGGAGCCGGGATAGATCTCCACGGCGCCGGATACCGTCGTGGCGCTGTCGAGGGTGAGCGCACTGTTCGGCCCGAGGTAGACGTAGGAGCCGGGTGTCATGGCCAGCGCCTTGCCGGCCAGCGTGGCATTTTGGTACCAATAGAGGCCGGCGCTGGCGCCGAGCGTGGCGTTGGCGCCGGTGAAGGTGGTGCCGTTGGAAAAGGTGACGTTGGTGCCGGAGGGCAGGTTCAGGTCGCCCGTGTAGCTTACGTTGCTCAGGGTGCCGCCGTTGCTGGTGAAGGTTAGCGCCCCGGGGGCGATCGTGCCGTTCTTGATCGTGCCTGAAGACAACTCCCACGTGCCACCCGTGGGGGCGGTGAGCGTGGCCGAGGAATTGTCCAGCGTGTTCTGGGTGAGGTAGGCATGGCCGCCGCCGG
>JBAIXJ010000863.1:0-1637 GCA_037916645.1 Opitutales bacterium
CGGGTTTCACGCAGCGCCTCGCGTGGTGGTTTCTCCACCAGCCCGAAATGGCGGACGCCCACCTCGCCCGCCTGCGCGCGGCCTACGCGGGGCGCCGCGACACGATGCTGGACGCGCTCGCGCGGGAATTCCCCGATGGTTGCACGTGGAGCCATCCCGACGGCGGCCTGTTCCTGTGGGTCCGCGCGCCGGCCAGTCTCGACACCACCAGCCTCCTGCCGGCCGCGACGACACGGAAAGTGGCGTACGTCCCGGGCGAGCCGTTCTGGGTCGGCCCGCCCGTGCGCCACACGCTGCGCCTCAATTTCAGCAACAGCACGGAGGAGCGCATCGCCGACGGCATCCGGCGTCTCGCCGCCGTGCTCAAGGCCGCCCTCCGTTGACTAGCCCATTGTCCGCGGTCCGGCCGCCCGGGTCGCCAACTCCAGCGCGGCGAGATAGCTCAGCGCCTGGTCGCGACTCGCGCCGCACATCTCGTCCGTCGGCCGCAGGCTCACACAGACCGCGGGGCGCTCCGGCCGGCCGAAGAGCGCACAGCGGTAATCCGGCAACAACTGTACGCACGGGATGCCCGCGGGCTTGCCGTGCGGCATGCCCGGGATCGGGGACGATATCGACGGCGCGACGCAGCACGCGCCGCATTGCGGCCGGCAGTCCATGCCTGATGAAAGGCCGTGCCATTCGCCGACGCAAGCGGCCGAAAGGCCGGTCCTTCGGAAAAGAGGTTTTTCGGGATTGCCTTGCCGTCGCGCCACGCCCCAGATTCCCCCCGCTCATCGATGGCCGCCAACGTTCCTGCCCTGGGCCGGGGCAACGCCGACGATCGCGTTCCACCGACCGGGGCCGGGCGCGGCGCCACCATTACCAGAACCTTCCCAATCCTCAATACGGCGCCACCGCCTCGGCCGGCGCCCTCCGACCAGAAAGTGCACCCATGAATCTCCGAACCCTCAGCTCCGCGGCGGGCCTCGTCCTGGCCTGTCTGGGCGCGACCGTGTGGTCCGCCCGCGCCGACACGGTCACCCTCAAGGACGGCTCCGTCATCCACGGCAAGATCACCGGGATCAAGGACGGCACGGTCAGTGTCGCGACCGAATTCGCCGGTGACCTGTCCATCAAACAGGATCAGGTCGTCGCGCTGCAGACCGACGAGTCGGTCTTCGTGAAAACGACGGACAACTCGATCGAGCTCGGCAAGGTCGAACCGAAGGAATCCGCCCTGGTCGTGTCGAGCCCCAGCGGCAGCTACACGACGACGGTCAAGGGCGTGAAGTCCTCGTGGCGCAAAGACGCGGAGGACCCGGAGGTCGTGGCCATGCGCCGCCACTGGGTGGCGGAGTTCACCACCGACATCGCCGGCAAGAGCGGCAACTCCAACGGCTTCGCCGGCGCCATGGGCGCCACCGCGACCCTGAAATCGGCGACCGACTCCCTCAAGTTCTATGGCGCGGCCAACCACTCCGTGACCAACGGCCAGAAATCGGAGGACGCCTACAAGGGCGGGGTCGAGTACAACTCCTTCTTCTCCCCCGTCTGGTCGTGGTATGTGTCGACCGAACTGATGCAGGACAACGTCAAGGACATCGCCCTGCGCGTCAGCACCCTCGGCGGCATCGGCTGGAATGCGATCAAGAGCC
>JBAIXJ010000864.1:0-1645 GCA_037916645.1 Opitutales bacterium
CGAACAAAATGACCTCGCCGCCGCCCAGCCCCAGGTCGCCGCCGACCTCCTCCGCCGCTTGCATGCGTGGCGCGAGAGCGTGGGCGCCAGGCTGCCCGAGCCCAATCCGGCCTACAGTCCGAAATCCTGAGCCGCTGTCCGGTCTGCCGGCCACGCGTCCGCCGGCGCCCGGTCAATGCGGGGCGTTGGTCTCCTTGGCGGAGATGAGGCGTGGCACGCCACCGGGTGCCGGCTGCATGAGGGGAAATTGTGCGTCGTAAAGGTTCAGTTGCCGGCGTTTCCATTCCGCACCCTCCAGGCTGACCGGATGAGGCAGGCGAACGTCCCAATCGCCCAGCCGCGACAACATGGCCTTGGTGAGCTCGAGATGGCCGAGCGCGACGTCGTGCAGTTCCGATTCATCCTCGCGGAGGTTGAAGAGAATCGGCAGACGATCGGGGAGGCGCACGAGCTTCCAATCCCCCTCGCGGACCGCCGCGCTGACCGTGAAGCGCCAGAAAAGCCTCTGATGCGGATCCGTGCGGACCATTCCCGTCAGGTGCGGCCAAAGATCGACGCCGGAGAACTGGCACGGGTCGGATGCCGCCGTCCCCGCGCGGGCGAGGAAGGTCGGAACAAGGTCCAACGCGCTGACCGGGGGAAGGTAGACCTGGCCGGCGGGCAGCTGCCCCGGCCAGCTCAACACCATGGGCACGCGGGTGCCGCCCTCGAGGAGCATTCCCTTCTGGCCGTTCAGGGGGGCGTTCAGTGACGCGTTCTGGTCCACCGGCCCGCCGTTGTCGCTCAGGAAAACGACGAGCGTTTTCTCTGCTAGTCCCGCATCGCGGAGGGCGTCGAGCAGGCGCCCCACCTGATAGTCGAGGCGGGCGACCATCGCACAGTAGGTGCGGCGGGCCTTGTCGGGGATCGCCGCAAAGCGCGCGAGATCCTCTGCCCGCGCCTGCATCGGTGAATGCGGCGCGTTGTAGGCCGCGTAGAGGAAGAAGGGGCGGCCACGGTGCCGCTGGATGAAGGCGATGGACTGGTCGGTGATGTCATCGGTCAGATAGGTGACGGTACCGACCGGACCGAAATTGCACTCCAACCGGGGTTCGGCGCGGTTGGCGGGCACGGTGGGGAAATAGCTGTGGCCGCCGCCCAAGAATCCCCAGAACTCATCGAAGCCACGCCGCAAGGGATGGAATTGCGGCCGCTCCCCGAGGTGCCATTTGCCGACCAATCCCGTGACATAGCCGGCGGCGCGCAACCGGTCTGCGACCGTCTGCTGGCCGACGGGCAGCCCGTTGAACTCGGGATCGAAGCCCGGCTGGGTATCGGCGAGGTTGTTGTCGTAACCGAACTCGACCTGGTTGCGCCCCGTCAGGAGTCCGGCGCGGGAGGGACTGCAGACCGGCGCCGATACATAGCCCTGCGCGCAGCGGATACCGGAGGCGGCGAGGCGGTCGAGATTGGGCGTCGCGATCTGAGTACTGCCGTGGAACCCGACGTCGCCATAGCCCAAGTCGTCAGCCAGGATGAGAACGATGTTGGGTTTCTCCGGCGCGCCCGTCTCGTTGCCGGCATGGGATGGGCCCGCGGTCGCCGCGACCGCGAGGAAAACGAGCAGCCGGCACGCAAGTCTGGGCAGCACAGTGTTCACGTCGGA
>JBAIXJ010000865.1:0-1762 GCA_037916645.1 Opitutales bacterium
CAGCAGCCGGACCTCGAGCTCGCCGATTCGCAGAAGACCGCGCTGACGCCGCTCGCCGATTCGCTGGATGCGCAGGGCAAGACGGCGATCGCCGAATTCCAGAAGCGGATCGAGAAGGCCGGCGCCAACCCGGACTTCGCGGCGCTCTTCGGCGGGCTCCGGCCGACGATCGAGGCGACGCAGAAGTCGGTGCGGGCGGCGCTCGATCGGGCGAAGGCGGTGCTGACGCCGGAGCAGTGGGCCAAGGTGCCGGCGGAGGTGAAGTCGCCGTTCGGGTTCGGGGGGCAGCGGCGGGGTCCGGGCGGGCCCGGCGGACCGCCGCCGTTCTGACCTCGTCAATTGACCGGGCCGGCCGCCGGCAGGTAGCTTTGGCGGCTTTCCTTGAAACGTTCCATAGACCGTAAACGGGCACCGGATGGCGACTACCGTGGAACCGACCAACAGCACCGCCGAAATCCCGTCGCCGCTGGCGACCGGCGATGCGCCGCTTCTCACCCCGACGACCGTCCGCCGCGCTGCGATCGCCGGCGGTGCCGTCCTCGTGATCGCGCTGGGCACCTGGGTCGCCATCTCGAGCGGCAAGCGGAAGGAGAGCTTCGCCGCCCAGCAGCTGGCCAAGGCGCGTGATGCGGCCGAGACCGGCAACCTGGCGGTGGCGTCCGGCGAGCTGCAGAAGGTGATCACCACCTACGGCGGCACCACGGCGGCGGCCGAGGCGGTCATCGCGCTGAACCAGCTCCGGCTGAGCAATGGCCAGGGCGCGCTCGCGATCGAGGACCTGAAGAAGTTCATCGCCACGTCGCCGGAGCCGACGTTCCTGGCGGCGGCCAACGGGCTGCTGGGCGCGGCGCTCGAGAGCACCGGCAAGGCGGCGGATGCGGCGGCGGCCTACAAGGCGGCGGTCAACGCGGCCCCGGCCGACTTCCTCAAGGGCGAGCAGATGCTGAACGAGGCCCGCGCGCTGCGGGTGGCCGGCAAGGCGGACGAGGCGGCGGCGGTCTATCGGGATCTGATCACGAAGTATCCGAAGTCGCCGAGCGTGACCGAGGCGCAGGTCCGGCTGTCGGAGCTGACCAAGGGCAAGATGTAAGAGACGGCGGCCGGCGGAACGCGGCTGGACGATGCGGGGCTGGCACTGATGCAAGTGCCAGCCCCGTAATGTTTTCGGGGCATGCAGCTCAGAAGGTGGTTGAGCTGGCTGCCTCGACGGATTCTCGGGCCCGAGGGCGAGCGGCGATTGCAGTCGCGCTCGCCTCTTCAAGCGTCTTCTTAGTGTCCGTATAAGATGTATTATGTAAAGTAATGCTGGGGAAAAGTGTGGATTTCCCGGGATATCCACGCCGATCGACCCTTGTGCCCCAAACCGACTCCCCCAAACTGTAGCGCACCCATGATCTGCCTCGCGTGACGCTGCAACCGACGACGGCTCGGGAGTCCCCGCGGGTCGAGCGTGCATTCGACCGCGCGGCCGGCGCGCCGCTGGTGCCCGGCAACCAGGTCCGCCTCCTCCGCGACGCCGCCGAGAACTATCCGGCATGGCTCGAGGCCATCGCCAGCGCCCGCCATCATATCCGGTTCGAGCAGTATCTCATCCGCGACGACCGGGTCGGTCGGCGGTTCGCCGATGCCCTGATCGAGCGGGCGGCGGCCGGTGTCCGCGTGGAGCTGATCGCCGACTGGTTCGGGTGTCTGGGCACGGCGGGTCCGGGGTTCTGGCATCGGCTTCGGGCCGGCGGCGTCCGGGTCGCGATCGCGAACGGAC
>JBAIXJ010000866.1:0-2169 GCA_037916645.1 Opitutales bacterium
AGAGCGACTCGAAGACCTCCATGGCAAAGAAGGTGATCTGTCCCTTGTAGTCGGGTCGATAGTCGAAAAACCGGTCGCCGCGCACGCCGCGCCCCGCGACGCATTCGAGTTCGGGCACCTCGATCGCCGGGGCGTCGCCGGCCGGACCGCCGTGATGGCCGAAATAGCTGTGCGCGGGTGAGACGCAGAGGTGTTCGATCGTGATCATCGGAGGCGGTGGCATGACGAGGCGGACATTCTGTTGGGCCTCGGCGGCGAAGGAAGGTTTTTTCTCGAAAGGCCCTGACGGCAGCTTCGCGGAGGCGGCGCGTCGCTGGTTGCATCGGGCGCGCGACGATTCTATCGTCGCGGGCGTAATCCAGGATTCAGTCAACCCAAGGATCCGCCATGGCACTGACTCCCTCCACCATGCTCCCGTGGGGCACGCTGGCGCCGGACTTCCATCTGCCCGACACGGTCAGCGGCCGCGCCGTCGCCCTGGGCGATTTTGCCGACAAGCCCGCGCTGGTCGTGATGTTCATCTGCAACCACTGCCCCTACGTGAAACACATCCGGGCCGGCCTGGCCCTGTTCGCCCGCGACTACCAGAAGAAGGGCGTGGGGATCGTCGCGATCAGCGCCAACGACGTGGCGGGCTACCCGGAGGACGGCCCGGCCAAGATGAAGGCCGAGGCGAAGGCGGCGGGCTATTCGTTTCCGTACCTCTACGACGAGACCCAGGCCGCGGCCAAGGCCTTCCACGCCGCCTGCACGCCGGATCTCTACCTGTTCGACCGCGGCCGCAAGCTCGTCTACCGCGGCCAGTTTGACGACAGCCGGCCGGGCAACGGCCGGCCCGTGACCGGCGCCGACCTGCGCGCCGCGTGCGACGCCGTGCTGGCCGGGCGCATGCCGGCCGCCGACCAGAAGCCGAGCATCGGCTGCAACATCAAGTGGAAGCCGGGCAACGAGCCGGACTACGTCCAGTAGACTGAACCGCGCCCCGGCGGACGAGGCCGGGGCGCCGCGCACCGCGGGGATTTGACGGCCGCGGGCGGGTGGCTGAGAGTGGCCGCCCGACGATGACAGACGCAGACTTTTGGAATACGCGCTATGCCGGCGACGGATTTGTCTACGGCACCGCGCCGAATGATTTCGTGGCAGAGGTCGGGGCCGGAATCCCGGCCGGACCGGTGCTCTGCCTGGCGGAGGGCGAGGGGCGCAACGCCGTCTGGCTCGCCGCGCGCGGCCACGCCGTGACGGCGGTCGACCAGGCGGCGGTCGCGCTCGCGAAGGCGCGCCGGCTGGCCGCCCAACGCGGGGTTGCGATCGAGACGCTCGTGGCCGACCTCGCGCGGTATCCGATCGCGCCCGGCGCGTGGGCCGGCATCGTGGCGACCTGGATGCATCTGCCGCCGGCGCTGCGGCGGACGGTGTTCGCGGGCGTCGTCCAGGGTTTGCAGCCGGGCGGCTGCTTCGTGTACGAGGCGTACACCCCGGCGCAGCTCGCCTACGACACGGGCGGACCGCGCGACGTGCAGCTGCTCCCGACCGCGGCGCAGGTGCGCGAGGAGCTGGCCGGTCTGGAGTTCGTGGTTTTGCGCGAACTCGAGCGCGACGTCTCCGAGGGCGCCGCCCACACCGGCCGGGCCGCGGTGGTGCAGGTGCTGGGGCGGAAGTCCTGAGCGGCCGGCACCCGCCGGCCGCGGTCAGTCGCCCCAGTCCGGCAGGATGCAGCGCGGGCTCAGCCGCGCCCGGTAATGGGCGAAATCGGCGAACACGGCGGCCAGGCGCGGCTCCTTCTCAGAATGACAGTGCAGGCAGGCGCCGACGAGCAGCATGCGCCGCTGCTCGGCGCGGTTGAACGGGCGGATGTTCTTCCGGGTGGCCGCGGGCGTTTTCGGCTCCTCCAGGAAGCCGATCCAGGCGTCCGCGGGCAATCCGTCGGAGGCGGAGAGCGGCAGCGCCGGACTGAACGCCCAATGGCCGCGGCCGTCCCGGATCTCGTAGCTCAGAACGCCGCGGCCGTAGCCGAGGGCGAGGGCGTTGGCGTGGCACGATCGACAATCGCGCGCGGCGGTGACGGTGGTATGCGGTGACGTGGGCGCGTACCGGCGGTGAAATTCGTCCGGTTGCGGCGTCGACCCTGCGGTCTGGTTGAGGGTCATGATCATTCCCGGCACAAAGATG
>JBAIXJ010000867.1:0-2368 GCA_037916645.1 Opitutales bacterium
TCCGCCTGCAGGGCGTCCTCGGCCGGGGTCGTTTCGTTGGCGTCCTGGAGCTCGGGCTTTGGGCTTTCCGACTCACGTTCCAGCGAGTCGGCGGGATGCCGGCGGTGCCAGCGGGCGCGGGAGCGCGCCAGGTTAAGGGCGATCTGGAACATCCAGGTCGTGAACCGGGCGCCGGGCCGGAAGCGCGCCCGGTGCTGGTAGATTCGGACAAACGTCTCCTGCGCCAGGTCGAGCGCGTCGGGTTCGTTCTGCGTGTACCGGAAGAGAAAACGCCGCAGCGGGACCTGCCAGCGGTCCATCAGCTGGTTGAGGGCCGGATCTTCGCCCGCCGCCAAAGCCGCCATCAGCGCTTCATCGGACTCGGTGGTCATGGGCCGGCAGCGGGATGGGTCGGGAGGGGCCGGTGGCGCCGCGGGCGGAGGATCATCGGATGCCGAGCGGGCCGATGTGGTCGGAGCGGACGAGGTGGGGCACCATCATGCCGAGGTACCGGCGGCCCTCCGCGGGCGCCATCACCGCGGCCACCGCCTGCAGGTGCTTGAAGGTTGCTTCAGTGCATTCGTGTTTGACCGCCTCCCATTCGTCGAGGGTCCGCAGATAATCGGGGGTGTCCTTTCGGCCGGCCTGTTCCAGCGCCGCCAGGTGTTCGCGCGCCGCCAGAATGCGGCTGCAATGATCGGCGCACACCGGCTGGTACTCCTCGTGGAGCGCCTTGATCCGGACCAGCTGCGCTTCGGTGAGCCGGAACTCGCGCTGGAGCCAGGTCCATTGATCCTCCGTCGTCCGGCTGTGGGCGTAGAAAAAACGGGTCGCGCCGTAGGCGGCGACGGCCACGACGGCGATGAGGACGAGGAACCAGGACAGGCGGCGCATCAGGGGTGGGAGGGAGACGTCATCTGCAGCGGATCGATGGACTGCACATAGGCCGCGGCCATCCGGTCGGTCCGCGTCAACGAGGTCTGCAGGTAGCCCACGCCTGCGCCCAGCGTCGCCGCCAGCGCGAGGAGCAGGCTCGCCCCCAGGGGCAGGGCCCAGCGGAAGGATCGCGCGGGAATTCCCAGGCTCCGGGCGATCACGGCCGCGGCGGCCCACGGCGTTTCGCGCGCCGCCTCGATGCGCGCCCAGACCTCGGCGTTGAAGCGAGGCGCGGACGCGGGTTCGTGGCGCCAGCTCTGGAGCACGCGGGAGACTTCGGGATCACGGTCGTTCATGCCAAGTGATACGCCAAGGGAGAGGAAAACCCTCGCCACGACGGGGTTCGATGCGGCAGGAGGAGCGTAGCGGCCCGGCCCGCCGGTTCAAAGTTGAAACCGCGGCCCGGCGCCGGACGCCGATCCGGGCGAGGCGAAGCGCGGCAAATCCGGGCGCCGGCTTGCGAATCGCATGATAGTGAATGTATTGCCGCGGCACACCCAAGCCCCGGATTTCTTGGGGCGCGCCGGATACAAAAAAGACCCAACGGTGAAGATCTTCCTTGCCGGCGCCACGGGTGCCGTCGGCCGCCGGTTGGTGCCGCGCCTGATCGCGGCGGGACACACGGTGGTGGCGATGACACGATCACCTGCGAAGGCCGCCCAGCTTCGGGCCGGCGGCCTGACGGCGGTGGTGCTGGACGTGTACGAGCGGAAGGGCGTGGCGTCCGTGCTGGACCGGGAACGCCCCGACGCGGTGATGCACCAGTTGACCGACCTCACCGCGCGGGACTTCAGCGCCAACCGCCGGCTGCGGATTGAGGGGACGCGCAACCTCGTCGACGCCGCGCGCGCCGTGGGAGTACGCCGCATCGTCGCGCAGAGCCTCGCCTCGGCCTATGCGCCGGGGCCGGGTGCGGCCCGCGAGGAGGAACCGCTGGACCGGCTGGCGCCGCCGCCCCGCGGAAGCATGGTGGCGGGCGTCATGGCCTTGGAGGAGGCGGCGCGGGAACTGCCGGAGGCCGTGATTCTCCGCTACGGTTTCTTCTACGGACCGGGCACGTGGTACACCCGCGGCGGCTGGGCCGAGCAGCAACTGTACCGCGGCGAGTTGAAGGCCGGCCCGGGCCTCATCTCCTTCGTTCACGTGGAGGACGCGGCCGCGGCGGCCCTGCTCGCCCTGAGCTGGCCGGCGGGAACGGTGAACGTCGTGGACGACGAGCCCGCGCCGATGGCGACGTGGCTCACGGAATTCGCCAAAGCCGTCAGCGCGCCGTTGCCGCCGATGACGCCGGACGCCGCACCCCATGAGCGGGGCGCATCCAATGCCAAGGCGCGGCGGCTGGGCTGGACGCCGCAATATCCGACGTGGCGGGAAGGGTTCGTGCTCGGCCTGGGCTGAAAAGCGGGTCGTCGGACGGCCGGCCCCGGAGACCGAAAACTGTGGCGGCAGAATT
>JBAIXJ010000868.1:0-2050 GCA_037916645.1 Opitutales bacterium
ATCCTGACCGTCGTCTCCCACCGCCCCTTGTCGTCGCCGGCGACCAGCACCTTCGGGTCCGCCACGTTCCGGCTCCAGAGATCGAGGCGGGACGGGAGCTCGCTCAGGTCGATCAACTCCTGGTTGAAGTAGACGTTGCCCTGGTCCGAGGCCTGGAGCGTCAGGAGATCCGGGCGGGTCGGCGGCGGCGGGCCCTGGCGCGGCAGTTCCACCGGCAGCGACTGGATGCGGTTCAGCGAGAGCGTGAAGAGCACAAACGTCGCGAGTAGGAAGAAGATCACATCGATCAGCGGAATGATCTCGATGCGAGCCTGCTTCCGCGGAGGCAGAGTGATTTTGGCGTCTTCCATGGGGTGCGGGGGTTGAACGGCCTCTCGGCCAAGGCCCTTTATGAGGGCCCCGGGCCGCTTTGGCAACCCGGGAATAATCCGGGGTTCCGAATGGAGCGGCGGAAGGTCACAGCGCGGCGACGCCGCAGCCAGACTCCATCCGGGAATGCCATCGACACAAAAAGGCACAAGAATGCACAAAAGCCATGCCTCTCCATTCTCGTGGCTTTTCGTTCATTATCCCTGACCTTGTTGTTTTCTTGCGAGCGTCTTTGCCCAATCCATTCGGGAACGCTGGTCTGCACTGATCTTAGCTGATTCCGATCAGCGGAGATAAGCGTCTATTAGCGTTCTCAAAATCCTCGGTTCATTTGGTTGCGCCTCTGCCGCGCCAGGCGTCGTCGAAGGGCCGGATCGCGCTTGAGGGCCCGCGCACCCGCCGGTAGCCTGACGCGCGGTGTCCTCCCGCCCCACGCCGCTGCCCGTCGACCAGCGCGACCGCGCCCTGCGGCGGGGCCTCGTCGGCCTGGCGGGGGCGGTCCTCTTGCTTCTCGGCGTCGGCCGCTTGGCCACTTGGCTTCAGCTCGACGACCGCTGGGCGGTCAACCTCATCCGCCTCGCGCTGGCGGGCGCCGACGCCGCGCTCGTCTATTCGGTGTGGCAACTCGGCCGCGCGCGCAACCGGCAGCGGGACTGGCGCGGCTGGGTCGCGCTGGTGCTGATGCTGGTTGTCTGGCCGCTCCTGCTGCTGTTCGTCACTTGGACCGCCATCGCCGCGTGGGTGCTGGTCACCGGCCGGCCGTTCCAGCCCTACGGCCCTTGAGCGCCGCTGGATTCCCGTCCGCCACGGAGCGCGCGGGCGTGGGGTGCTGGCGCGAACACGGCCATCCCCGGTGACAGCAAAGGGTAATCGGGGCGGTAATCTTTTTGAATTCCTCCGACCGGCGGGCGCAATGTATTTGCGGGCCGGGGAACGCCATTTAGCATGGCTGCCGTGAAACTGACGGCGGCGCGCCGGCGCCCGATGTTGAACGATATACCCGGGAGCCCTCCAGCCGCCCGGCCGGTGTCCGGGCGCCACCCCGGAGCCTGACCCGCCGTTCGGAACCTCGGCCTTTTACGACACCCCCATGAAACTGTTGCGATGGATCACTGCGGCGTCAGCCCTCGGCCTCGGCTCCGCCCTCGCGCGCGCTGGCGAAATCCACGACGCCGCCAGGGCGGGCGATTGCGCCCGGCTCCGGGCCTTGCTGGAACTGAATCCGAACCTGGTCGAGGCGCGCAATGGCGCCGGGCTCACGCCGCTTCACTGCGCGGCGGCGCCGGGCAACCGGGACGCCGTGGAGCTGCTGCTGGCCGGCCACGCCGAGGTGAATGCCCGGGACAACTCCGGCCGCACGGCGCTGCATCTTGCCGCCGACGCGAGCGGATGCGAACCGCTCGAAGCCAATCCCTACCTCACCGGACCCCTGCTTGAGAGAGCCCAGGCCGAGTATGCGCGCCAGGTCGAGGTGGTCCGGGTGCTCCTGGCCGGCCAGGCCGACGCCAGCGCCCGCGACGATACCGGGGCCACTCCGCTCCTGTGGGCGGCGATGCGGGGCAATCGCGCCATCGTGGAACTGCTGCTCGATCACGGCGCCGCCATCGACTCCCAGGACGACGCGCACGGCGCGACGCCCCTGCACATGGCGGTCCGCGGCGGGCACCGCGCGGTGACGGAA
>JBAIXJ010000869.1:0-5516 GCA_037916645.1 Opitutales bacterium
GTTCCGGCCGCGTTCGCGCCTCGTTTGCGAGGTCTCCGGGCTTGCCTCCGAGCGCTTCATGGCGCCCAACCCGCAGGCAAATCCGGCCGGCATTAGCAACACTCTGCAACTAAGCGACTCTCCTTACTTACTGCGGTCGAACCAAAGGCACTCTTCACATCGCCCCGGATTCGTGAATGAATAATCAAACCCATCCCTTCCGCCAATGATCCGGCCCCGAGGCAAGATTGAGAACGCAGACCGCGACGCCACCGCGTCCCTCGCGTTCCCGCCTCGCCCCGCCCGGCGGACGGCGGACGGATCGCTTCCGCACCACCTCTCTCCCCACTCCACTCCATGATCTCCTCGCCCGTCCAGCGCCTGTTCCACACCCGGTTTCCGGTCCTCACCCCGGACGAAGCCGCCGAATTCATCCAGCACGGCCAGACTGTCGGCTTCAGCGGCTTCACCCCCGCCGGCGCCACCAAGGTGATCCCGAAAGCCATCGCGCGCCGGGCCAAGGCCGAGCACGACGCCGGACGCCCGTTCCAGATCGCCGTGGTCACCGGGGCCTCGACCGGGCCGTCGCTCGACGGCGAACTGGCGCGCGCCAACGCCATCTCCTGGCGCACCCCCTACCAGTCCGACCCCGATCTGCGCAAACGCATCAACACCGGCGAGACCCGCTTCTTCGACATGCACCTGAGCATGCTGCCGCAGAACGTCCGCTACGGGTTCCTCGGCAAGTTTCACTGGGCCATCATCGAGGCCGCGAGCGTCTCCGACGACGGCGTGATCGTGCCCACCGCCTCCGTGGGGGCCAGCCCCACCTTCTGCCGTGTCGCGGACAAGGTGCTGATCGAGCTCAACCACTACCACCCGCCCAGCCTCTACGGCATCCACGACATCTACGAGCCGGACGATCCGCCGCACCGGCGCGCCATCCCGATCTACAAGCCCGCCGACCGCGCGGGGCCGCCGTACATCAAGGTCGATCCGGCCAAGATCGCCGGCGTGGTGGAAACCAACCTGCCGGACGAGACGGGGCGGTTTGACCCGCCGAGCGAGGTGACGACGCGCATCGGCCGCAACGTCGCCGAATTTCTCGCCGCCGAGCTCAAGGCCGGCACCATCCCCGCTGGCTTCCTGCCGATCCAGTCCGGTGTGGG
Source organism: Opitutales bacterium (assembly GCA_037916645.1). Taxonomy (GTDB): domain Bacteria; phylum Verrucomicrobiota; class Verrucomicrobiia; order Opitutales; family Opitutaceae; genus Fen-1467. The sequence continues at coordinate 1,149 of JBAIXJ010000869.1, forward strand.
CGACATCGCCAACGCCGTCCTCGGCGCCCTCGGCGACCACCCCGACATCCCCACCTTCGAGATGTACACCGAGGTCATCCAGGACTCGGTCGTGCGCCTCATCAACAGCGGCAAGGTGCGGTTCGCCAGCGGCACGGCCCTCACGGTGAGCCAGGACGTGCTCGATTCGATCTACTCCAGCTTCGAGGACTACCGCCACCGCCTGCTCCTCCGTCCGCAGGAGATTTCGAACCAGCCCGAGATCATCCGGCGCCTCGGCCTCATCTCCATCAACACCGCGATCGAGGCCGACATCTTCGGCAACGTGAACAGCACCCACATCATGGGCCGCAACATCATGAACGGCATCGGCGGCTCGGGCGACTTCACGCGCAACGCCTTCATCTCGATCTTCACCTGCCCGTCGACCCAGAAGAACGGCAAGATCAGCACGATCGTCCCGCTGGTGAGCCATGCCGACCACAGCGAGCACTCGGTCCAGGTCATCGTCACCGAGCAGGGCGTCGCCGACCTGCGCGGCAAGGACCCCAACGAGCGCGCCAAGCTCATCATCGAGCACTGCAGCCACCCCGATTTCCAGGACACTCTCCGCTGCTATTACGGCATGTCCAAGGGCGGCCACACCCCCCAGACCCTCTCCACCGTCTTCCGCATGCACGAGCACTTCCTCGAGAAGGGCGACATGCACGGCGTCGACTGGTGCGAGATCGCCGCCCGCCAGCCCTGACCCGCTTCCACCATGAAGATCTACCTCTATCTCTCCCTGAATCCGGAGGCCCTGATCGCCTCCCATCTGCCGCCCGAGGAGTTCGGCGTCTATCTCGCCGTCGGGACCCAGAAGCACACGCGGGGCCAGGCGATCTTTTTCGAGGTCGACCCGGAGATGCAGAGCCCGTATCCGCCCTTCCAGAACATCGCCACCCGCTGCCTGCCGCACCGCGACGGGTCGCCGCGCCGGTCGACCTACCTCTCGATCTACCGCGTGCTCGAACACGTGCCGGTGGCCGCCCTGGGCCCGATCCATCTGGTGACCCATGACGGGCGCGTGCTCGGCCTGAACTCCGCGCCCCTCCCGGTCTCCGTCGACCGCTGCTTCCACCTGTACCAGGAGTTCTGCCCGGTGACGCCGCGCGTGGTCAGCACGCTCGATCCGGCGGAGTTCTGCGCCCGCCTGACCGACGCCACCCAGCCGGTCAACGTGCCGAAGATCGTCTTTTCCGAGCTCACCCTTGGCCAGCTGGCGCACGACATCGACTCGCCCAGCGTGGGCAACCTGCCCTACGCCGGCCTCCCCCACCTGCGCGACTGCCTGCGCGAGCTCAACCAGAAGCCGGGCAAGCCCACCAAGGTGACCGTGCGCAACGTCCGCGACGACGTCCTTTACCGCACCATCCAGGGGGGCTTCTACGCGGGTCAGGGCCGCGAGATCAAGTACTACCCGATGCCGCCGACGGCCGAGCTGGAGTCCACCCATCACGAGTGGTGGAAGTCCGCCCAGGCGTCCTTCGGCAGCTAACCCGCCGCCCCTCCTCCCTCCAGCTCATCTCCTTTCCCCGAGGTCACCACCATGCTCACATCGCTCCTCCACCGGTTGCGCCATCGCCGCACCTCCACGTACTACCTGGCCGCCATGGCGGCCGCCTTCGTGGCCGCCTTCTTCGCCCGGCCGTTGTTCGGCCAGGCGGCCGCGCCGGAGGCCTCCGCCCCGCCCGCCGCGGAGCATGCGTTCAAGTTCTTCGCCCTGTTCAGCGATCCGAAGTACACCCAGCTCGAGATCATCGCGCTGCTGGTCGTGCTGTGCATCGCCGTCGCCGGCCTGCTCTACGCCCTGCTCCTGGTCAAGCAGGTCAAGAACGCCGACCAGGGGACGCCGCGGATGCAGGCAATCGCCGCCGCGGTCCGCGAGGGCGCCGACGCCTACCTCGCCGCCCAGTTCCGCAAGATCGGGCTGCTCATCGTCGTCATCACCGTCATCCTCTACTTCACGACCCAGAGCGACCTGGCGGCCTTCAAGTTCGGCCGGGCCGGCGCGTTCATCGTCGGCGCGCTCTTCAGCTGGCTGGTCGGGTTCGTCGGGATGCGCCTGGCCACCACCGGCAACCTCCGCGTCGCCGCCGCCGCCCGCCATTCCTACGGCGAGGCCATGCAGCTCGGCTACCGCACCGGCACGATCACCGGCATGCTCACGGACGGCCTCGGCCTGCTCGGCGGCACCCTGATCTTCATCGCCTACGGCGAGGCGGCGTACGAGGCCCTCCTCGGCTTCGGCTTCGGCGGCACGCTCCTCGCGCTGTTCATGCGCGTCGGCGGCGGCATCTACACCAAGGCGGCCGACGTGGGCGCGGACCTGGTGGGCAAGATCGAGAAGAACATCCCCGAGGACGATCCCCGCAATGCCGCGACGATCGCCGACAACGTGGGTGACAACGTCGGCGACTGCGCCGGCATGGCGGCCGACATCTTCGAGAGCTACGAGGTGACCATCGTGGCCGCCATGATCCTCGGCCTCGCCACGTTTGGGCACAAGGGGGTCATCTTTCCGCTGCTGGTCCGCGGCATCGGCGTGCTCGGCTCGATCATCTCGACCTATACGGTCAAGGCCGGTCCCAACGACACCTCGGATACCGCCCTCAAGAGCGTGCACAACGGCTTCTGGATCGGCTCGATCATCTCGGTCGTCGGCTTCATCGGCCTCGGCCTCGCGTACCTGCGGTTCGACGCCGCGTACCTGGCGAAGAACGCCGCCGTGGCCGCCGGCTTCCCGAACGGCGATCCCGGCCAGCTGCCGGTCTGGGCCAATTTCGGCATCGCCGGCCTCGACATGCGCCCCGTGCTCACCTGCTTCATCGGCGTCGTCCTCGCGATTGCCCTGAACAAGGTCACCAGCTACTACACCCACACGGCGCACGCCCCGGTCAAGAGCCTGGCCAAGGCCTGCCAGACCGGCCACGCGACCAACATCATCCAGGGCCTCGCCGTCGGCTACGAGTCCACCGTCGCCATGGTGGTCGTCATCGCGGCCGCCATCCTCCTGTCGTTTCTCTGCTACGCCGGCACCCCGCCGCTGTTCGTCGCCTACGGCGTCGCCATGACCGGCATCGGCATGCTGACCCTGACCGGCAACACGATCTCGATGGATGTCTTCGGCCCGGTGGCCGACAATGCCAACGGCATCGGCGAGATGGGCTACGACGCCGAGGCGATGGAGAAGGAGCAGAAGGGCAGCTACAAGCGCGCCCGCCAGATCCTCGCCGACCTCGACGCCGTGGGCAACACCACCAAGGCCGAGACCAAGGGCATCGCCATCGGTTCGGCCGTGATCGCCGCGGTGTCGCTGTTCTCGTCGTTCATCGCGGTCATCGCCGTCGGCAGCGAGGACAAGATCAGCCTGATGACGACGGAGCAGTACCTCGCCGAGGCGGGCAGGCTCACGGTGTCCCACCCCGTCGTGTTCATCGGATTCCTGATCGGCGGCGCCGTGCCGTTCCTGTTCAGCTCGATGCTGATCCGCGCCGTCGGCCGCGCCGCGTTCCTGATCGTCAAGGAATGCCGCGACCAGTTCCGCGACCAGGACATCTGGACCGGGAAGAAGAAGCCCAACTATGGCCGCGTGGTCGACATCTGCACGAACACGGCGCAGAAGGAGCTCATCGGCCCCGGATTCCTCGCGATTCTCACGCCGATCATGGTCGGCTTCCTGCTCGGCACGCAGGCCCTCGGTGGCTTCCTTGCCGGCATGATCCTCACCGGCCAGCTGCTGGCCGTCTTCATGGCCAACGCCGGCGGCGCCTGGGACAACGCCAAGAAATACATCGAGGACGGCAACTACGGCGGCAAGGGCTCCGAGGCGCACAAGGCCGCCGTCACAGGCGACACCGTGGGCGATCCGCTCAAGGACACCGCCGGCCCGGCCGTCAACCCGCTGATCAAGGTCATGAACATGGTCAGCCTCCTCGCCCTCGGCGTGGTGATCAAATACAACATGATCTCCGGCAGCTCGAGCCGCATGATCGGCCTGCTCGTCGCCATCCTCTGCGCAGTGACGATCGGCTGGTCGCTCTGGCAGAGCAAGAAGGAGTCGAAGGAGCTGCAGGAAATGGAAAAGCAGTTCGAGCAGTAAGCCGAACGCGCTTCTTCCCGCTCAATTCAAGGCGCCCCTCCGGGGCGCCTTTTTTTGTTTCGGAGTCCGTTCTCACCCCGAAACACACGAAGGACACGAAGCGCTTTCTTCACAACTCTGGACCCCGAGCCGTCTGTAGCGTAACCTGCTTGAGTCGCTTCCGACCTGTGGATTCCGCCATGATCCACATGACCGCCGCACTGAGATGAGCAAGCTGCTGACGATCCTCGCAATGGGCAGAACCGACG